>CAMPJN010000401.1 GCA_946886875.1 uncultured Pseudomonas sp. | reverse complement strand
CCCGCCACGTTCGGACCCATGGCATGCATCAGCAGGAAGTTCTGCGGGTTGGCCTCGAGGCCGACCTTGTTCGATACACGCGCCGCCATCGGCACCGCTGAAACCCCGGCGGAACCGATCAACGGGTTGATCTTGTTGTCGCTGAACAGGTTCATCAACTTGGCCATCAGCACACCCGCAGCCGTACCAGCGCAGAACGCCAGCATGCCCAAAGTGAGGATGCCCAGGGTTTTGATCTGCAGGAACGAATCCGCCGACAACTTCGAGCCCACGGTCAGACCCAAAAAGATCGTCACGATGTTGATCAGCGCATTGCGCGAGGTATCCGCCAGACGCTCGACCACACCGCTTTCGCGCAGCAGATTACCGAGAGCGAACATACCCACCAGCGGCGCGGCATCGGGCAGCAACAAGCCGACCAACAGACACAGTACGATCGGGAAGATAATCTTCTCGGTCTGCCCTACCGGACGCAGCTGCTGCATGACGATGGCGCGTTCTTCCTTGGTGGTCAGCGCGCGCATGATCGGCGGCTGAATCAAAGGCACCAGAGCCATATAGGCATAAGCCGCCACAGCGATCGGACCAAGCAGATGCGGTGCGAGCTTGGAAGTCACGAAGATCGAGGTCGGGCCGTCCGCACCACCGATAATGGCGATGGAAGCCGCTTCCTTGAGGGTGAACTCAAGCCCTGGAATCCCACTGGCGGCCAAAGCCAGCGCGCCGAGCAAGGTACCGAAGATGCCGAACTGCGCAGCAGCACCCAACAACAGGGTCTTGGGATTCGCCAGCATGGGCCCGAAGTCGGTCATGGCGCCGACACCGAGGAAGATCAGCAGCGGGAAGATACTGGTCGGCAAGCCGACCTCGTAGATCATATGCAGAAAGCCGGAGCCTACCGCCATATTGGCCACGGGGATGTTGGCCAGCAAACCGCCGAAACCAATCGGGATCAACAACAAGGGCTCGAAGCCCTTCTTGATCGCCAGATAGATCAGCAGCACACAGACCGCCATCATAAACAGCTGGCCTGGCTCGATATGATACAAGCCAGTGCTCTGCCAGAGCTTGAGGAGCTTATCCATTACCGCGCTCCTTAACCGATGGTCAGCAGGCTATCGCCCACCGCCACCGCATCGCCAACCTTGACGTTCACCGCACCGATGGTGCCAGCCTTGAACGCACGGATCTCGGTTTCCATCTTCATGGCCTCGAGAATGATCAGCAAATGACCTTCCTCGACCATCTGCCCCGGCTGCACCAATACCTTGAAGATATTGCCGGCCAACGGCGCAGCCTGAGGCTCGCCAGCACCAACAGGCGCTACAGCGGCCGAAGCAACAGCCGAGCCTGCCGCACCACCGACGGGCTTGAGGCCCTCGATATCGCCGCCTTCATTGACCTGCACGACAAACGACTTGCCGTTAACCTCGACGGTATAAACCTCAGGCTTGCCCGCCTCACGGGCCGGCAGCTCACCACCAGTTGGTGCCGGCTCGAAGGCCGCTGGATTGCCACGGTTTTCCAAAAACTTCAAACCGATCTGCGGAAACAAGGCATAGGTCAGGACATCATCGATCTCGTCCTTGGCCAGCTTGATGCCTTTCTCTTTGGCGATGCCTTTGAGTTCAGCAGTGAGCTTGTCCATCTCCGCTTCCAACAGGTCGGCTGGGCGGCAGGTGATGGCTTCAGCGCCGTCCAGGACGCGGGCCTGCAACTCTTTGTTGAAGGGCGCCGGCGCTGCACCGTATTCGCCCTTCAATACACCGGCGGTTTCCTTGGTGATCGACTTGTAACGCTCGCCGGTCAGGACGTTGATCACCGCCTGGGTACCAACGATCTGCGAGGTCGGGGTCACCAGGGGGATAAAGCCCAAGTCCTCACGCACCCGCGGAATCTCGGCCAACACTTCATCGAACTTGTCCTGGGCGCCCTGCTCTTTCAGCTGGCCTTCCATATTGGTGAGCATGCCGCCCGGCACTTGGGCGACCAGGATGCGCGAATCGACGCCCTTGAGATTGCCCTCGAACTTGGCGTACTTCTTCCGCACTTCACGGAAATAGGCGGCGATTTCTTCGAGCAACTCCAGATTCAAACCCGTGTCGCGCTCGGAACCCTGGAAGATCGCAACCACCGACTCGGTCGGCGAATGACCATAAGTCATCGACAACGAGGAAATCGCAGTGTCGACGTTATCGATGCCCGCCTCCACAGCCTTGAGGATTGCTGCGGTCGACAGCCCCGCAGTGGCATGGCATTGCATATGAATCGGGATCGACAGCGTAGCCTTGAGGCGCGTCACCAGCTCGAAAGCGGTGTAGGGATTGAGAATCCCGGCCATGTCCTTGATGGCTACCGAATCGGCACCCATGTCTTCGATCTGCTTGGCCAGATCGACCCACATCTCCAGGGTGTGCACCGGGCTGGTGGTATAGGAAATAGTGCCCTGGGCATGCTTGCCCAGCTGCTTGACCGCCTTGAGCGCGGTCTGCAGGTTGCGCGGATCGTTCATCGCGTCAAATACGCGGAACACATCGACACCATTGAAAGCCGCACGCTCGACGAATTTTTCCACCACATCGTCGGCGTAATGGCGGTAGCCCAGCAGGTTCTGGCCGCGCAGCAACATCTGCTGACGAGTATTGGGCATGGCTTTCTTCAGTTCGCGAATGCGCTCCCACGGATCTTCACCCAAGTAGCGAATGCAGGAATCGAAAGTCGCCCCACCCCAGGATTCGACCGACCAGAAACCAACCTGATCGAGCTTTGGCGCGATCGGCAGCATATCTTCCAGGCGTACGCGGGTAGCCAGGATCGACTGGTGGGCGTCGCGCAGCACCACATCGGTAATTCCGAGTGCTTTCTTTACGGCAGTCATACAGGTGCTCCCTTTCGAACCTGGCTCAACCGCGACGAGCGCGGTGCTGATGAATAGCGGATTGGATGGCGGCAAGCAGCTCGGCGCTTGGTGCTTCGTCGGCGAACCTGGCGACCGGAGCGGCAGTGGGCACGGGCGTTTTCGACGCAAAGAACTCGATCACCCGCGACATTACGCGGATCATCAGCACCAATAAGATCAGAAAGAGAAACACGAAGCCTAAGCCGAACAGCATAAGCTCGACACCCTCGAGCAGGAGTTCACTAGGGGTCATCTTGGCTCCTTGTGCCAGCAGCACCAGCTGCATTCATTATTAAGAGGAGCGCCTGGGAATTTGCCCCAGGCAAAGCTGGCGAACCTTAGCGTGAAACAAGTGTTTGAGGCAAATCCAAGTACCACTAATGGGACATTTCCTGACGAAAAAGCGCCATAAATCAGCCGAAAGAACTAGAGCAAAAACAGACTGGCCAGTCCGAGAAAAATAAAGAAGCCGCCGCTATCGGTTACCGCGGTGATCATCACACTGGCGCCCAACGCCGGATCGCGCCCCATACGCACCAGAGTCATCGGAATCAGCACGCCCATCATGGCCGCCAACAACAGGTTGAGCGTCATCGCGGCAGTCATCACCACGCCCAGCGACCAGCTGTCATACAGCAGATAAGCCACCACGCCGATCACCCCACCCCAGACGATACCGTTGACCAGACCCACACCCAATTCCTTGCGAATCAAGCGTGAGGTATTGCCGGTACTCACCTGATCCAGCGCCATGGCGCGCACTATCATGGTGATGGTCTGGTTACCGGAGTTGCCGCCAATGCCGGCAACGATCGGCATCAAGGCCGCCAAGGCCACCAGCTTTTCGATCGAGCCCTCGAACAGGCCGATCACCCGCGAAGCCATAAAGGCGGTGACCAGATTGATCGCCAGCCACGCCCAACGGTTACGCAAGGATTTCCACACCGAGGCGAAGATGTCCTCTTCTTCACGCAGACCGGCCATATTGAGGACTTCGCTTTCGCTTTCCTCACGGATCAGGTCGACCATCTCATCGATGGTCAGGCGCCCGATCAGCTTGC
>CAMPJN010000400.1 GCA_946886875.1 uncultured Pseudomonas sp. | reverse complement strand
CCGCCAACTTCAAGTCCAGCGTGATCTACGTGCCGCTGCTGGAGATCAACCCGGAAACCGGCAAAACGCTGGATGCCGGCGAGTTCTCGCGGCGTCTGGAGGCGCTGCGTGACAAGTACCAGAACGAGCAGGTGCGCATCCATATCACCGGCTTTACCAAGCTGATCGGCGACTTGATCGAAGGGCTGCTGCAGGTCGCCTTGTTCTTCGTCGCCGCGGTGGCGGTGACCATCGCCGTGCTGTTCTGGTACACCCGCTGCGTGCGCAGCACCTTCGTCGTGGTGCTCTGCTCGCTGGTCGGGGTGCTCTGGCAGGTCGGCCTGCTCGCGGCCATGGGTTATGAGCTGGATCCCTATTCGATCCTGGTGCCGTTTCTGGTGTTCGCCATCGGCATGAGCCACGGCTCGCAGAAGATGAACGGCATCATGCAGGACATCGGTCGCGGCATGCTGCCCTGGGTTGCCGCCCGGCTGACCTTCCGCCGCCTGTTCCTCGCCGGCCTGACCGCGCTGATCAGCGATGCCGTGGGCTTCGCCGTGCTGATGGTGATCGAGATCCAGGTCATCCAGAATCTGGCGATCACCGCCAGTATCGGCGTCGCCGTATTGATCCTGACCAACCTGGTGCTGCTGCCGGTGCTCTTGAGTTATACCGGCGTCAGTCCTAAAGCCGCACAGCGCAGCCTACAGGCGGAGCAGGATGACCGCGCCGGTGTGGCCCGCCATCCGTTGTGGCGCCTGCTCGACCGTTTCACCACCCGCAGTTGGGCGATAGTTGCGGTATTGGGCGGTCTGCTGCTGGCGGTGTTCGGCAACCAGGTATCGAGCCATCTACAGATCGGCGATCTCGACCCCGGCGCCCCGGAGCTGCGCGCGGACTCGCGCTACAACCGCGACGTGCAGTTCATGAACGACAACTATGCCGCGAGCTCCGACATCTTCGTAGTGATGATCCGCACCCCCGAGGATCAGTGCACCCGCTACAGCACCCTCTCGGCGGTGGACCAACTGGCCTGGCGACTGGAGCAACTGCCGGGCGTGGAGTCGACCAACTCGATGGCGGCGCTGAGCAAGATCGCCACCGCCGGCTACAACGAAGGCAACTTCAAGTGGTACGAGCTGGTGCCCAACGACGGCGCCCTCGGCGCGGTCCAGACCCGCGCGCCGCGCGAACTGTTCAACCAGGGCTGCTCGCTGCTGTCGCTGTACGTCTACCTCGCCGATCACAAGGCCGAAACCCTCAATCGGGTAGTGGCCACCAGCGAAGCCTTTATCGCCGAGCAACAGCTGCCAGAAGTGAAATTCATGCTCGCCGCAGGCTCAGCCGGGATCGAAGCGGCGACCAATATCGTGGTCGAGAAGGCCATGCAGGAAATGCTCTATTGGGTCTATGGCGCGGTGATCCTGCTGTGCTGGGTGACCTTCCGCAGCTGGCGCGCGGTGCTCGCGGCTATCCTGCCGCTGATCCTAACCTCGATCCTCGCCGAGGCGCTGATGGTCGGCCTGGGCATGGGCGTCAAGGTCGCCACCCTGCCGGTGATCGCCCTCGGTGTGGGCATCGGCATCGACTATGCGCTCTATGTGCTGAGCGTGATCATGGCGCGCATGCGCGCTGGTGATTCGTTGTCCGAGGCCTACTACCGCGCGCTGCTGTTCACCGGCAAGGTGGTGCTGCTGACCGGCATCACCCTGGCGATCGCCGTGGCTACCTGGGTGTTCTCGCCGATCAAGTTCCAGGCCGATATGGGCATCCTGCTGGCCTTTATGTTCCTGATGAACATGCTCGGCGCGCTGATCCTGCTGCCGGCCCTGGCCTACTTCCTGCTGCCGCAAAAAGTCTTCGGCGCCGGGCCGGCAACCACGGCCACGACCCAGCCGGTCGGGGAGGGCTGATGAGCAGCCTACACGTCGGTTGCCTGGCGGTGGTGTTGCTGCTGGTGTCGTCGCTGGCCGGCGCTGCGGCGCCAAGCCAGCAGTACCAACAACTGCGCAGTCAGGCGACGCTGCTGGCGGTGAACGCCTTGATCTACTACGACGCGCAACCCGATGTGCGGCCCGACAGGCGCCACCTGACGGCGCTGCAAGCAGCACAGCAGCGCCTGGATGCTTTGGCGCTGCAGCTGAATCTACCGGGTGATATCGGCGATTCGCTGGCCAGCCTGGATGCCTGGCTGGAAAAATTGCAGGCGTTGTCGCGCGAGGACGCACCGCGTTATCCGCAACTGCTGATCGGCCTGCTCGACACGCGCACGCAACTAGACCAGCAGGCGGCCGCCGCCTACCAGAAGGAAGAGGATTTATTGCCAGCGGCGACGCGCTTGCTCAACCGGCAAAGCCTGGATATCGCCAGCCTGTTGCTGCATGCCCAGGCCCGTAGCGCGCGGGTGATCGGCGACCACTCGCTGGCGTTCGCCGAGGCCGAATTTATCGCCCGCGACCAGGCGATCAAACAGGGCTTCGACGAGCTGAGCCAGCTCTTGCCGGAACAGGCCAGCGCGCTGCACAAACAGCGCCTGGCCTACCGTTTCGTGCGCAAACGCCTGCTCGATCGCGATCCGGGGCAGGTGATCGGCGGGTTGGAGCGCTACCTGGCGGGCATAGTCACAGCGCTCGATACCTTGGCCGCCGCCAACCCGAGCGAGTGAAAAAACCATGCACAGGTTGATTCGCGTACTGGCCAATCTCCCGGTCGGCGCCAAGTTGTGGCTAGGTTTCGGCCTGGTGCTGTTATCCACCCTTGGTGTGGCGGCCATCGCCTTTCAATCCATTGGCCTGTTACAGGCGCGCGACCAGCAGACCCGTGCAGACGCCGCGACCCAGACGGCGATTCTGCAAGCGCGTATCGCCGAGAAAGAGTTCGCCATGGGCCTGACCGCCCAGGCCCACGAGCAAGTGCGGATGAATATCGAGGCGCTGCATTCCGCGCAAGGCGCAAGGCCGATCCAGGCCGCCGTTGCCAGCGCCGCCGATGCCTACCTGCAACAGTTCCTGCGCTATGCCGAGGCGTTGCGCCAGGCCAGTGCCGAGCGCCAGCGCATGCAGGACCGCGCGCAAACCGTCGCCGACAGCTACATCGCCGTGCTGTTCGATCAGCTGGATGCGCTCAATACCCTGCTCGACAACGGCGCCAGCCCGAGTCGAGAACAGCTGATGCAACTCGAACTGGCAACGGCGCTGCGCGACAAGCTGGCCAGGCTGCGCAACAACGAACTGTATTTCGCCATGGACGGCCAAGAGCGTTACCGCGACGAATGGGAAATGGGCATGAGCGACCTGACCGCCAGCATGGAAACTCTCGCGCACAACCTGCAAGGCGATCAGGAGCAAGCATCCTTTCAAACCGCCCGCAGCGCACTGAGCGAGTACCAACAGGCGTTCCAGCAATTCGTCGTCAGCCGCCAACGGGCCGCGCAGGGCAGTGCGGCTATGGCTGCCGAGACGGCGCGGGTGACGGAGGTGCTGGCAGAAACCAATCGGCTGCAAGAGCAAGCGACCCGCGCCGACAGCCAAACGGCCTATCGCCACCTCGGCTGGATCAGTCTGTTGGCGCTGGCCTTGGGCGCCGGCGCCAGTGTGCTGATCGGCTGGCTGATCATGCCGCCGCTACGCCAGGCAGTAGGGCTGGCCAAACGGGTATCCGCCGGTGATCTCAGCGGCCAACCAACAGGCAGGTCCCGGCGCGACGAGCTGGGTTTGTTGCTCGACACCGTGGGCGGTATGCAGGGCAGTTTGCGCGGCCTGGTCGGGCGTATCGGTGAAGGCGTCGGCCAGCTCAACGGCACCGCAGAAAATCTCTCCGCGGTGATCGAGCGCAACGGTCAGGGCATCGAACAGCAGCGCCAGGAAACCGAACTGGCGGCCACCGCCATGCAACAGATGAGCGCCACCGCCCAGGAGGTCGCGCGCAATGCCATGGACGCCAGCGATGCCGTGGCCCAGGCCGACCAGCAAGCCCGCGAAGGCG
>CAMPJN010000399.1 GCA_946886875.1 uncultured Pseudomonas sp. | reverse complement strand
GACTGCAAAACCCCATCTCCGCGATGGGGTTTTTGCTTTTTCCGCGTTATACCCTTTTCGGCAAACAAGCTCATACGCCATGAGCTTCGCGTTATAGAGGCTTGCGTTCTACCACGGAGAGTTCCTTTCACCATGACCAATACCCCGCCAATCACCATCACCCGCCTCGACTTACAGCGTCTGGAGCGTTTGCTCGACAGCCTGGACGACTTCGGTCCGGGGGCTGTGGCGTTGCAAGCCGAACTGGATCGCGCCGAAGTCGTCGGCCATGACCAGGTGCCGGCCGGTGTGGTGACGATGAATTCGCGGGTGCATTGTCGTGAGGAAAGCAGCGGCAAGGACTATCATCTCAAGCTGGTCTACCCGCAGGACGCTGGCGGCGAAGGTTGCGTATCGATTCTGGCGCCAGTGGGCAGCGCGCTGCTCGGCTTGAGCGTCGGCCAACATATCGATTGGAAGGCACCCGGCGGCAAGATTCTCCAGCTAACCTTGTTAGCGGTTGAGTATCAGCCGGAAGCGGCCGGCGAATACAACCGCTGACCCGCCGTTACCACTGCTGAGCGGAGTATTTTCGACAAGGAGGTTCGTATGCCCAGTCTCCCCCTGTATTTTCCCCAGGGTTTCGCCCTGAGCCAGGCACTGCAATGCGCGCAGATGGTCGAACTGGCCTATGCGCAGTACGACCAATGGCAGGCCCAACGGCGCCCGCGGCGCCCGCAGGATTTCCATTGGCAGCAGCCGCAGATGAGTGGCTGGAGCTTTTCCGAGCCGATCTGGAGCGTGCTCAGCGAGCTGCATTTTCTCAACGAGTCCGAGCCCTTCGGCTTCGCCGCGCGCGATCCCCAGGGCGCGCTCTATCTGGTGTTTCGCGGCACCGACACGGCACAGGACTGGTTAGACGATCTGGATGCCGATCAGCGCGAGTATCCCTGGCAGGCCGGCGTCGGTCGGGTTCACGACGGTTTCCTCAAGCTCTACACCTCGCTACGCGACCTGGCGCTGCATGCCCTGGATGGCCTGAAACCCAGCGGCCCGCTATGGGTTTGCGGACATAGCCTGGGTTGTACGCTGTCGAGCCTGGCGGTGCTGGACCTGCGCGAGCGTTGGCCGGATCTGCCGTTGCAGCATTACAACTTCGCCAGCCCGCGTCTGGCTGCGCCGGATTTCGCCGCCTATTACAACGGCCTGGGCGTACCGACCTTCCGCGTGGTCAACGACAGCGATCTGGTGCCGCAGGTGCCGCCCGGCGCGGTGGACGGCTTGCTCTATCAGCACCTGGGGTTGGCCGTGACCTTTACCGCCAGCTATGCCGGGGTGGCGGCCAATCACAGCCTGGCCGACTGCTACCTGTACGCGTTGCAGAACCCGCAGGCGCCAATGCGCGGCTGATCTGCTTCGGGCCGCGCCTGCGCGGCCCGACCCCGCCGATAAAATCTAACGCTCGGGCGGTCTGTTAGTCGCCGCCACCACCGCAACCACCATCCCCACCGCCATCACTGCCGCTGCTCCCGCTACAGCCGCCACCGCACCCCGAACTGCAGCCGATATGCCCGGCGCAGTAAGTGTCGCCTTGCGTGTTGCGCCCTTCGCGGCAGTTGAGGCTGTAGTGGAAGCCGTCGGCGATGGCTAGTTCGGTATCCAGGGCGAAAAGCAGCGGCAAGCGCTCTGGCGCCCGCGGCGCTATGCCCTCCGCGAGGCAGGCCAGACGCCAGGCGCGGCGGATACCCTGTTGCGCCAGGGTCTGGCTAGCCATGGCTTCGCTCGGTACATGGTGCAGGAAGCGGCCAATGCCCTGGCGGCAGAACTGCTGGTACTGACGGGTATGCAGGATGAATTCGTGCCAGAGCACATCGACCGCCTGGGACGGCATGGAGACCATGCGCCGTCTGGCCTGGCGGCACAGCTGGAAATACTGGCGCAGGCCGAGCAGCGCCTGGGCGGTTTGCTGTTCGCTGAGGTGCGGGTAGCGCTCGGCCAGCTTGCGCCGCAGGCGTTGGGGAAAGGCGTAGCCTTCGATAAAGCGCTCGCGGGCGCGCATGCGACTGTGGCGCAGGAGCAAACCAGCGGGGATCAGGGTAAGACCGAGAAACAACAACAGGCTCATAGGCGATTTCCAGCGCTCAGGCTTTTTGCAGGGCGGTATTCAAGGCTTCTTCCAGGCGGGCCTTGTAGCGCAGGTAATGCACGGTTTGCGCATGGCCTTCGCCGAGTACCGCCGAGAGGTCGAGGTCGGTGATATAGCAGGGGTAGCGTTCGCCGTCGCGGCGCTGGGCGAGGATATGCTGTGCCACCGCGGCGAACAGGTCGCCGCCGAACTCCAGCTCGGAAAACTCGCGGTGGTTGCAGTAGAGCGTGACGTGCGCGTTCTTGCCGCCGGCCGGTTCGACGATCGCCTGCACGTCATAGAAAGGGTGGCTCACCGGCGAGCGCGGCGGTGGCCGCGACTCCAGCCGTTGCGCCCGCCCGGGTGGCTGCGGCAGCACCTCGTAATAGAGCACCTGCAGCATCATCTCCAGGGGTTGCTGGCCATCGAGCGGCAGCGAGGCGTTGCGTCGGTACAGCAAGGATTGCAGAAAGCGTTGCAGCGGCGTCAGCAGGCTGTGTTGATCGTGAAACGGCAAATGCTGGCGCCACAGTGCGTTGTGCTCGTCGAGCACGGTCAGCTCGGCCTGCCCCGCGGCCTCGTTGAGGCGGTAGAACACCTGAATGCAGGTCGGTCGCCCGTGTGGCAGGATCAGCGCCAGGTCGTCGCCTTCCAGGGCGTTGCGATCCAGGTGCAGGGCGCTATAGACCGGTTGCTCTTTGCCCAGGTGTTCGAGCAGCGCCGGCAAATCGGCGAGGGCCTTGTGGCTGACCTGACCGGGAACCAGGTCGAGCAAATGGAATTGATGTTTGATCTGTAACAGGTAGCGGTTGTGCGCCTTGCTGCCGAAGTTGTCGAGGGTATCGCGGAACAACTCTTCGACCCGTTCGGCAATCGCCGTGGCGCGATTACGGCAGAAGCAGCGCACCCGCAAATTGGGTTTCTTCGCCCCCGCCGGCAGACTATTGAGAAAATCGCGCAGGCAATCGAGCAGGGCGTAGGGGCCGTCGTAGCGACTGACCAACAGTTCGTTCCAGCTGTTCAGGCTGACCTGGTCGATGGTCAGAATCAGATTCTCGCGCACCCCGGAATAACCCAGTGCATCGATGCGGTCGGTGGTCATGTGCACGTTCATCTGACTGTGTTGCCTGAGCGGGTCGACGCCGACATTGACCAGCAACAAGACTTCGCTGGGGGTACTGGCCTGCAGCAGGGCGCTTTCTGCCACCGCCGGCATCGGCAGTGGTACGGCTTGCTGCAAGCTGCTCAGCAGGTTGAACAGTTCGGGCTCATTGAGATCGCTGTCGCCGGGGTGCAGGGAGAGGCGTGTGCTGGCGTCAATCACCCCGTTGCGATGGCACCAGGCGAGCAGTTCGATCAGCTCGCGGGCACGCTTGAGTGGGGAGAAGTCCTGCCATTCCTGGGCGTTCAGGCTGCCACTGAACAAGGCCCATTGGTGTTCCTGCGGCGCTTCCGGGCTCGGGCATTGCACCAGGGTCAGAGTGTCTTCGGCGATATCCGGAGCGATCCCCGGGTTGATGAATTCGATCTTGCCGGCCTTGCGCTCGAACGCGGCGTAGAGGCGCCGGCCGAGAACGCCGAGGTCGCGGCTGTTGAGCGAGCTGCCGGCGTGCTCGGTGCGGGCGAACTGCGAGAGAAAGCGGTAGCTGAAGGTCAGTTCGTTGACCAGTGCGCGGCGTTCGGCGCTGACCTGGCGCACTTTCCATTGACTGCGACTGTCGAGCATCGCCAGTTGGCGCTCGTCCCAGTTCCAGTCATGGGTCAGGCGTTCGAGCAACAGGCGCTGCCAGCTTTTGAAGCGGTTGCGCGGCGGCCGGCTGAGTTTCTTGCCGACCTTGAGGTACAGGCAGCGGCGGATCAGCTCCAGGCGTTCGCCTTCGC
>CAMPJN010000398.1 GCA_946886875.1 uncultured Pseudomonas sp. | reverse complement strand
CCCTGTGCATCCGCAATATAGTGCCGGCGCCATTCCTCGCCCCGCGCTTCGCCGCCGCCCATAGTTGCACGCTGTTTTCCGCGACCCTGAGCCCGGCGCACTACTACCGCGACCTGCTCGGCCTGCCGGACGGGACGCCCTGGATCGATGTCGAATCGCCGTTCAGCGCTGCGCAACTCAAGGTGCAGGCGGTCAGCAACCTGTCCACCCGCTTCGCCCACCGTGATTATTCCCTGGCGCCGATCGCCGCGCTGATGGCCCGCCAGTTCAATGATCAGCCGGGCAATTACCTGGCGTTTTTCAGCAGCTACGCCTACCTGCGCCTGGTACTCGATGAGTTCACCGCGGCCTATCCGCAGGTGCCGGTGTGGCAGCAATCGCGGCAGATGGACGAAAGCCAGCGCCAGGGTTTTCTTGATCGCTTCCACGCCAGCGGCCAGGGCATAGGCTTCGCCGTGCTCGGCGGCGCCTTCGGTGAAGGCATCGACCTACCGGGCGACCGCCTGATCGGCGCCTTTATCGCCACCCTCGGCCTGCCGCAGATCAACCCGATCAACGAAGAAATCAAAACGCGCATGCAGACCATGTTCGGCAACGACATCGGCTACGACTACAGCTACCTCTACCCCGGCCTGCAGAAAGTCGTACAAGCCGCCGGCCGGGTGATCCGCACCCAACAGGACCAAGGCGTGATCTACCTGATCGACGACCGCTTCAACCAACCAGCCGTGCGCCGGCTATTACCGAGCTGGTGGAAAGTCCAACGCTGCCGCCTGCCTTTGCCCGCGCCGCAGTTGCCGGTATAAACCGCACCGTAGGAGCGGCCTTGGCCGCGATAAACGGCGACCACAACCCCGTAGCCCGTATAAGCCTAGGCGCAATCCGGGGAGCGATAGCGCATACGCCGCCGCTCCCCGGGTTGCAACCCGGGCTACAAAAGCCACCTGATCGCCAAACTGGAATGCCGCCCCGGAGGACGCCGTCGCCGCCAACCGTTATGGATAACGACTCACTTCCAGCAAATTGCCGTCCGGGTCGCGGAAGTACACCGACTCGATAGGCCCCATCGCGCCGGTGCGGGTGACCGGGCCTTCTTCTATCGCCACGCCCTGCTGCTGCAAATGCGCGAGCAGCCGTTCGCTGGACCACTCGGTAATCAGGCACAAATCGATAGCGCCCGGCGTCGGCTGCGCGGCTTTGGGTTCGAACTCCTTACCGCGCTGGTGCAGGTTGAATTTCTGCTGGCCGAACACCAGGGCATTACGGCCCTGGCCGAAAACCTCATGACGCATGCCCAGCACGCGCTGGTAAAAATCCACCGTCCGGGCGATGTCCGCCACGGTCAGTACCAAGTGATCCAGACGTTCGATCATCTATGTCTATCCAATAAGTGAAAGCGCGGCAGCGACACATGCCAACGGATCGCCGCCAGGCGGATCAGCAACACGGTCAGCATCGCCACCCCGGTATCCAGCCAATGGGGCGTATCCAGCATGCGCAGGCCGATAAACACCAGGGCGCCAGCGATGCAGGCGGTGGCGTAGATTTCTTTCTGAAAGATAAGCGGAATCTCGTTACAGATCACATCGCGCATCACCCCGCCGGCAACCCCGGTCATCACTCCCATGATCACCGCGGTGCTGTTGGGCACCTGATGCTGCAACGCGACCTCGGTGCCTATCACGGTGAACACCGCCAGGCCGAAGGCGTCGGCGAGCAGCAGGCCTTTTTCGTGAATCGGCTGGGTCAGGCGCACCCAGATAACAGTGCCCACCGCCGCCAGGGAGGCGACCACGATATACAGGTCGTTGCCGATCCAGCTGACCGGATGGTTATCCAGAATCACGTCGCGCAAGGTGCCGCCGCCCAGGGCGGTGATCACCGCGATCACCAGCACGCCGAACAGGTCCATGGACTTGCGCCCGGCCATCAGCGCGCCGGTGATGGCGAACACCGCGACGCCGAACAAATCCGCCAGGTAGAACAGTTGCGCCATGCCCACGTCAGGGCGCCACGGGCGTGCGCATGGTGACGAACTCTTCGGCGGCGGTCGGGTGTACGCCTATGGTCTCGTCGAACAGCTGCTTGGTCGCCCCGGCTTTCAGCGCCACGGCCAAGCCTTGCACGATCTCGCCAGCGTCCGGCCCGACCATATGGCAGCCGAGCACGCGGTCGTTGTCGGCATCCACCACCAGCTTCATCAGCGAACGCTCCTGGCAGTCGGTCAGCGTCAGCTTCATCGGTCGGAAGCGGCTCTCGTAGATTTCCACTTTGTGCCCCGCTTCCCTTGCCTGCTCCTCGCTAAGCCCGACGGTGCCGATATTCGGCAGGCTGAACACCGCGGTCGGGATCATCTGGTAATCCACCTTGCGGTATTCCTCGGGCTTGAACAGCCGCCGCGCCACGGCCATGCCTTCGGCCAGCGCCACCGGCGTCAACTGCACGCGGCCGATCACATCGCCGATCGCCAGGATCGACGGCTCCTGGGTCTGGTACTGCTCATCGACCTGGATATAACCGCGCTCGTCCAGCTCGACATGGGTGTTCTCCAGGCCGAGATTTTCCAGCATCGGCTTGCGCCCGGTGGCATAGAAAATACAGTCGGCGTCCAGCTCACGGCCATCGATCAGCGTGGCCCGCAGGCTGCCATCCGCTTGCTTGTCGATACGCTGGATATCGCTGTTGAACTGCAGGTCCATACCGCGTTTGCACAACTCTTCCTGCAGGTGCTTGCGCACCGCGCCGTCGAAGCCGCGCAGGAACAATTCGCCGCGGTACAGCAATGAGGTCTGCGCGCCCATGCCATGGAAAATCGAGGCGAACTCCACCGCGATATAGCCGCCGCCGACCACCAGCACCCGCTTGGGCAGCTGTTCGAGGAAGAACGCCTCGTTGGAACCGATGGCATGTTCGTGGCCGGGGATTTTCGGGATATGCGGCCAGCCGCCGGTGGCGATCAGGATATTTTTCGCGCTGTAGCGCTTGCCGCCGAGTTCGACGCTGTGCCCATCGAGCAGTCGCGCATGGCCTTCGAGCAAGGTCACCCCGCTGTTGACCAGGAGGTTGCGGTAGATGCCGTTAAGACGTTCGATCTCGCGGTTCTTGTTGGCGATCAGCGTCGGCCAATCGAACTTAGCCTCGCCCAACGACCAACCGAAACCGCGCGCCTGTTCGAAGTCCTCGGCGAAGTGCGCGCCGTACACCAGCAGCTTCTTCGGCACGCAGCCGACGTTCACGCAAGTGCCACCCAGATAGCGGCTCTCGGCCACCGCCACGCGTGCACCAAAGCCCGCAGCAAAGCGCGCGGCGCGCACACCGCCGGAACCGGCGCCGATCACAAACAGGTCGAAGTCGTAGGTCATTTCAAGCCTCCAAAGCAGGCAGCAAGCATAACCTAGGCGATGCCCAATTCCGCGCTCGGGATAACCGTAGGTTGGCGGAGAGGTGAACATTGCCCCCTGTAGGAGCCAGCTTGCTGTGGTTCGGCACTCCGACGATGCTTTTGATCCACAAAGATCACAGGGACGCCGGATCGCCAGCAAGCTGGCTCCTACACCTTACTGCGTAGACCGAATAAGCCGAGCCGAACCCCGGCCCCGAACCAACGCCTAAACTTGATAAACCACAAAAAGGAGACCTCGATGCAGCCCACCCTCACCCATCTGGCCCTGCATGTGCCCGATCTGGACGCCTGCGTGGCCTTTTACAGCGAGTTCTGCGGCATGCGGGTGATCCACGAGCGCGCGGGCAAAGGTTCGCGCATCGTCTGGATGGCCGAACCGGGCAAGGAGCATCAGTTTATTTTCGTGATCATGCCCGGTGGCCAGGACCGCCATTTGGCCAGCGACGATTACAGCCATTTTGGCTTCGCCATGGGCAGCCGCGAGGAAGTCGACGCTATCGCCAGCAAGGCCGAAAAAGCCGGCTGCCTGATCTGGGCCCCGCGCGACGAGCCCTACCCGGTCGGCTACTACTGCGGCCTGCGCGA
>CAMPJN010000397.1 GCA_946886875.1 uncultured Pseudomonas sp. | reverse complement strand
GCTCTTGTGCCGGCTGCGGAACAGCCAGCCGTAGACTTCCTGGCGCTCGTCGCGGCTGGCTTCGACCGCTTCGCTGAAAGTCGCCTGGGGGTGTTCGACCAGATAACCGAGCAACCATAATTCCAAGGGGTGGACACGGGCGATATAGCTTTGGTCGGGCAAACCATAGGAGCCTGGGCCGTACTTTTCGTACAGCTGGGCAATGCGTTTGTCGCTGAGTTTTTCCTGCGGCACATGGGCCTGCAGGAAGGCGGCGAAGGTGGCCTGGTCCGCGTGCGGCAACAGGTAGCGATGCACGGCGGCCAGGCGCACCGAGGTATGGCGCAGGCCATTGAGGAAGGTTTCCAGGCGCAGTTGCGCCGGTTGATTCTGGTATTTACGCCAGAAACGCAGCAGAAAGGTTTTACCCTCGCGGTCGGCGAAGTCGCTGAGATAGGCCTGACGCCTGGGGTCTTTATCGTCCTTGAGCAACTCCGCACTGTTACCCGGCGCCTGGTAGGTGGTGTAGCGCACGATGTCGCGCATCAGGCGGATGAACGGCAGGTTGAGCGACTCGCGCAGCGCTTCGCGCATGCTGGCGATGCGGTGGTCGTCCTCGCGGCGGAAGTTGGCAAAGGTATGGATACCGCCGCCGGTGAAGAAGCGCTCATGGGGGCTGGCCGAATATTTGCGCTCCAGCGCGGCCTCGAGCATGGCCGGCAGGTCCGCCTGCGGATGGCTGCGCAGGTAGTCGACGGCCCAGCGGCTCAGGTTGTCCTCGGCGGCCACCGTGCGCAGTTCGGCGGCGCTTTGCCCGGCATGGCGCGCGTGCAACTCGGCGATTATTTCCAGGTAGGTGGCCAGTACCCGCAGCTTGGCGGTGGATCCGAGTTCCAGCTTGCTGCCCTCGTTGATGTCGAAGGGCTGGTCGGTGCTGTCGGTCTGCACGCGCACGCGGCTGCCATTGGCGGTGCGTTCGAACAGGGTGAAGCTGTAGCGCACCTCGGCGGTTTTTTCCGGCGACAGCAGGCGTTCGCCGAACAGACCTATCTGTCCAGCGAACTCCGGGTCGGCCAGGCGCTGCAGATATAGGCTGGCGGCTTGCTGCAGTGGGTCGTGCAGGGTGCTGCTGGCGCTCAGGTCGAGGCGGTCGAGGTCGTACAGCGGCATATTCAACAACGAGGACAAGCGCGAGCGGGTCACGCTGACACCCTTGTTGCTGTCCACGGTCTGCAGGTTGGGCTGCAGCTGCCAATCGCGGTAGCTGAGTTGCTGACTCAGGGCCGCGTCGCGCAGTTCGCTGTCGATCAGGCCGCCGCCGGCCAGCAGGCGGATATGGCTGTCGGTAAGGGCGGCCAGGTCATGCCGGCCCTGGGCCAGGTAGTAGGAGGGGCGGCGCTGGGCGATCAATAGCGCGAGCACCTGACGCAAGGCCAGACCGCGTTGCGTCAGATCGGCATCTGGCGAGCGCTGTGGGTCGAGCAGGCTGTTGACCTGGTCGAAGTCAGCACCGAACCAGATCCGCAAGCCATCGGCGATGCCGTGTACCTCGCCGTGGCCGGGGGCGGCGGACAAGGGCACGCTGTTGAGGTAATCGCGCACGATGTTTTCCCGGGCCTGCTGGGTCAGTGGGCCGTATTGATAGGTGCGCACGCTGGCGGAGACCATCTGCCGCAGTTTTTCCATCGCCGAGATGGTCAGGCCATCCGGCGAGTGGCGGTATTTCTCCAGCTGGGTGGCCAGGGTACTGCCGCCGGCAGAGTCGTCCTGCATCTCCATCATCTTGCCGACCTGGGAGATCGCCGCCATGACGAAGCGCGGCCAGTCCACTGCCGGGTTGGCATGGGGTTGGCTTTCGTCGAGCAGGTGGCGGTTCTCGATAAACAGCAAACTGTTGGCGATCAACGGCGGGATGGCCGCGAAGCTGGGGTAGCGCCGCTTCGGGTAGTGGAATTCATAGAACGGCGTACCGCGGCAATCGGCGATGCTCACGCCGGCCTGCTGTTTCTCCGGGTAGGGCACGAAGAAGCCGCGCTGGGCGTAGTCGAGCAGGGCCGGGGAGAAGCGTGCCTGCTGCTGCACGCTGAAGCCGCGCTGCTCCAGGCGTTCGAGCATCAGCGGAATATGGGTGTAGCCCAGGCGCTTATCGAAAGGCCCTTCCTTGGGGTAGAAAATCGCGGGGCTGGGCCCTGGCTCGACGGTATAGGTGAGGGTTTTCGCATAGCGGCTGAGCTCGTAGGCCTGCAGGTGCGACGTGCGGGTTTCATCGACGATCAGCAGTGCGCCGGCTATCAATAGCGCGAGCAGCGACAACCAAAGCGCCAGGCGTAGCCTGCTTCGTCGTTTGCGTGGTTGCGCTTGCATGGCGGTTTGGTTCTGGCTATTTGCTGCCGACTGCGTGTTGGTATCCGCTGACAATAAAGTCTCCCTGTTGGTTGAACCTGAAATAGTCATCCGTAATTGACAGGCGGTAGACCAACTTTGTCGGCTGGATTTCCACTAGGTTCCCCGCAGGCTGAACGTTTTACCTGTTTAAAGCGTAGTTGCGCTAAATAAGTTGGCGCCAGGCGGTCGCGAAAAATATTTTCAGGCTTGGCAGGCCACCAGAGAACGCGCCACGTCGGCACCTCAGGTGGTTTTTCAAGGGCCTGCTAGAATCGACCCACCGATAGGCGAAGGACGGCTGGCGGCTATGCAACGCGATCACGGCGAACAGCTCAAACTCAGTTGGCAGGCCAACGCCGATGCCTGGACGGCGGCGGTGCGCGAGCGGCGGATTGAAAGCCGGCGGCTGGTCACCGATGCGGCCATCGTTCAGGCGGTGCTGGCCTTGGCGCCCAAACGGGTGCTGGATGTTGGTTGTGGCGAGGGCTGGCTATGCCGTGGTTTGGCCGAGCACGGTATCGAAGCGGTTGGCGTCGACGCCTCAGTGCCATTGATCGACAGGGCGCAGGCGCTGAGCCATAAGCGCACCCGCTACCGGGTGTGCGGTTATGCCGAGTTGGCCAGCCAGGCGGCGCAACTCGGCCGCTTCGATGTGCTGGTATGCAATTTCGCCCTGCTCGAAGAGCCGCTGGCGCCGACCCTGGAGGCGCTGCACGGGCTGCTCGAGCCCGGTGGCCGCTTGCTGATCCAGACCATGCATCCTTGGCGCGCCGATGACACCGTGGGTTACCGCGACGGCTGGCGGGTGGAACGCTTCGTCGGTTTTGGCGAAGGTTTCACCGAGGCCATGCCCTGGTTTTTCCGCACCCTAGAATCCTGGTTGAACCTGCTTACGCAAACCGACTGGCGCCTGCACTGGCTGCAAGAGCCGCTGCACCCGCAGAGCGAACAGCCGGTGTCGTTGCTGCTGTTGCTCGGCTCCGAACGTAACTGAGCGCTCTACCATGCAATTACTGGTGAATATCGACGTACCGGATATACCGGCGGCGCTGGCGTTCTACACCCACGCCTTTGGCTTGCACGAAGGGCGGCGTCTGTTCGCCGGTACGGTGGTCGAACTGCTGGGCGCATCCTCGCCGATCTATCTGCTGGAAAAGACCCAAGGCTCCGCGCCTTTCGCCAATAGCCCGCAGCCGCGCAGCTACCAGCGGCATTGGACGCCGGTGCATTTCGATCTGGTGGTCGATGATCTGGACGCCGCCCTGGCCCGCGCTCTGGCCGCCGGTGCGTGTCAGCAAGGGCCCATCAGTACTGATGCGTGGGGCCGTTCGGTCGGCTTGAGTGACCCATTCGGCCACGGTTGTTGTCTGTTGCAATGGCTAGGTCACGGGTATGACGAAGTGGTCGAGCCCTGAGCCCTAACGAACGGGAGGTGGTTATGAGCGTTGATACCGGTGCCAAACTGATTCCCTGCCTGCGTTACCGCGATGCGCCCGCGGCCATCGACTGGCTGTGCAAGACCTTCGGTTTCGAACGCCATCTCGTAGTGCCCGGCGAGCAGGGCAGGATTGCCCATGCCCAACTGCTCTTCGGTAAAGGCAAGAACATGTTGATGCTCGGCTCGG
>CAMPJN010000396.1 GCA_946886875.1 uncultured Pseudomonas sp. | reverse complement strand
CTTGACGATGTTTTCGTTGAGCAGCTTGACGTCCTGCTTGATCGCCATCACCGACAGACGGTTGCGCGCCTCGCCGTCGAAGCGGCTCCAGCCCTGCAATTGGCCGTCCTGCATCTCGGCGCCGGCGTACATGCACGGCGGCATGCTGTCGGCGAAAGACAGCACGTCGATCCAATCGATACGCAGGCTCAGACCGCGGGCATTGGGCTGGCCCTGCAACCACACCGCACCGGCGCCGTCGGAGAGCATCCAGCGCAGGAAATCCTTTTCGAAGGCGATTTCCGGCTGGCTCTGCAGCTGTTCGACGCGGCTTTCGTATTCAGCATCGAAATTGCGCGCGAGCATCAGGCTGGAGGCCAGCTCCGAGCCGCAGGCCACGGCGTTCTTGCTCTCGCCGCAGGCGACGCTGAGCCAGGCGTATTTCAGCGCAGTCATGCCGCACAGGCAGATGCCCGCAGTGGTCACCACTTCGCACGGTGGGTTGCCCAGTTCGCCTTGCAGCATCACCCCATGACCCGGCATCACCTGATCCGGCGAAGCGGTGCCGGCCACCAAACAATCCACATCGGCCAGCGCGAAACCGGGGCCGAGCAAGCCGCGCACCGCGGCGGCGCTGATCTGCGCATTGTTCATGCTCGGCGCGCCGGTTTGCGGGTCGATCGCGTAATGCCGCTGCTGGATGCCATTGCGTTTGAGCACCAATTTGCGCGCCCGCGAAGGCTTGCCGCCGACCAGACCGAGGCGTTCTTCCATCTGCTCGTTGCCGACCGGATCGTGCGGCAGGAACGCGCTGATGCGATTAATGAATACCGGTTGTACCACGCTAGATCCTCGGGTCACGTCACTCGCCGGACGGGCCGGCGTAGTAGGCCTTTTCACGCTGTATACGCGCCTTGAACAACGGCGCCATGAGCTTCTTCAGCAATGCGCTGAGCGGCACCACGGTCACGATCAGACACAACAGAAATACGATATACAGCACCAGTCCCGCCCCGCGCCGACGGCTCTGCGGCGGACCGATGGCAGCGAGCAGGCGGCTCCATAACTGGAAACTGCGATTGCCGACCTTCTCGCTGGCGATCAGCTTCTCGTCGATGCGCACCGCGCCCAGCCCAGTCAGCATAGGTTGCTCGATCGGCAAGCCGTCGGCCATCAGGCGCTGCGCCATGGCCTCGCCGAAACGGCTGGCGGCGACTATCTCGGCCTCGTCGATGCCGGCGCGCGGCACCCAGCCATAGGGTTTCTGCCGCCCGGTAAACATCCACAAAGGGGTCGCCAGAAAGCTCGCGGCGGTGCCACAGGCATCGGTCAGGGCGATATTGTCCACCAGGCGCGCACCCAGTTCATTTAGGCGCTGCTTGAGCTTTTCCTGGGCCATCAGCCACATGTTGCGACAGCCGATCAGGGTCACCACTGGTGTGCCCTTGAGCAACTGCGCGGCCTCGGTCGAGGCGAGAAAAGCGGTCATCGGCTGCGACGGCGAGAGAAACCACACCTGATAGGCGAGTATCACCAGGTCGTAGCGCTGCGTCGGATCGACGGCCAGGGGCAACAGGGGTTGCGGGCGCATCAATACGGTTTCCGGGAAGATCCGGAAGAAACCGAGAAACGGCCAGGGAAAGGGGTAAGGTTTGGCGGGTTGCAGTGCGAGAAAATCCACATGAATGTCGGCGCGCTGCAATAATGGCGCGCAAACCGATTGCATCAACCGATCGAGCTGGCCCGTTTGAGAATAATGAACCACCAGAACCTGTCGCATTCCTAGCAACCACCCGCAAAATGAACGAATTATGCCACAGCGAATTCTTCAAACCGTAACCCGCCTGCGCTACGGCCTTCTGTTTACCCTGCTAGCGGTCTGCTCGCCGAGTTATGCGGGCGACGTTCTGGTCAATATCGGCGCCAAACCGGCCAATGGCCCGGTGTACCTGGCATTGGTACTGGCCGACCAGAAGCAATGGCCAGCAACGCCGCTGCGGCAAGTACAGGCCCAGGATGGCGTCGCCAGGTTCACCGAGGTGCCGCCGGGGCGCTATGCGCTGCAGCTGTATCAAGACGTCAACGGCAACGGCCAGCTCGACCTCAGCCCGCGGGGCGTGCCGCTCGAGCCGGTGGGCTTTTCCGCCAATCCGCCACTGGCCAGAGGCAAGCCGGAGCCGCTGGCCTGCCTGTTCGAACACGGTAATGGCGACAGCGAATTGCAGATTGAACTACACAGCGCCCGAGCCAAGCGCTGAAAGTCAGTTGGCGGGTTGCGGCGCATCCGCGGCGCGCCAGATCAGCGCGCTGGTGTCGTAGCCCCGCAGCGCGGCCTGTTCCAGCAACAGCGCACGGGTCTCGGCGGAGACCTCAGGTTCGCGCGCCAACAGCCAGAGATACTTGCGATTGGGATGCCCGACCAGCGCGGTGCGGTAGTCGTCATCCAGGTACAGCACCCAATATTCGCCCTTGGTCACGTTCGGCAGCAGGCGACTGAACCAGTTGTCGAAACGCACCCAGAGTTTGTCGGTTTGCCCCGCGACCTGCGCCACGGCTTCACCCTGGACCTCCTGCCATTCGCCCTCATCGGTGCGACAGCGATTGGTCACCTGCAGGCGGCCGTCGGCCTGCAGGGCATAGCGCGCCTCGGCCTGCACGCAGTTACGCTGAAAAAACATCGGCAGGCGCGCCAGTTCGTACCAAAGACCCTGATAGCGCCGCAAGTCTACGGCCCCCACGGTCAGCGGCGGCTCGGCGGCGCTGGCCGTGGCGGCGCTGCACAACAGCAGCAGCGCAGTCAGCGCGCGACGAAAACCGCAGAAGCCTTTCACTTCAACCCCTGACCAGAGAACATCATCACCTTGTCGCCGGCGAACTGCACACTGATAAAGGCTTTCTCGTCGCCCCAGGTGCAACTGGTCAGGCCGATGGCTCCGGCGCACTCGCTGGGCTTGCCGAGCAGGCTTTCGACCTCGCTCTTGGCCATCCCACTCTTGAGCTTCGAATAATTTTCCTGGTTGACCTTGCCGCACGCAGCGAGGAACAAGCAGACGCACAGCAACATGAGATTTCGCAGCGACATGACTGACTTCCTGATGGGTTGAACCTACAGAGCTTGGCACAGGCCCGGCTGCTCTGCGTTAACGGACCACTGAAAAAAATCTTACCTGCTCAAGCATCCGCTAGAAACGCGAACCCGGCTCCTGCAGGAAACTCAGCTCGGTGGCGCTGGAGGAGCGCCCGAGAATGGCGTTGCGGTGAGGGAAACGGGCAAAGCGGGCGATCACCTGGCGGTGACGCTCGGCATAATCGAGGTAATCGTCGAACAGCCGATGCTCGCTCTCGGGAGCGGCATCGCGCAAGGCGCTGAAGCAGGCGACCGCTCGATCCTGCGCGGCAAGATCTTCCGTGTGCTCCAGCACCAGGTAGATGAATACCCGCTGAATCGGCGTCAGCCCAGCATCCCAACCCTGCGTCATGCCTTCACGCACCAGCGCCTGGGCGCGGCTATCGCCGGCAAAGGCGCGCGGCGTATCGCGAAAGATCATCCGCGGCAACTGGTCAAGCAACAGTACCCGGGCCAGCCAGCCTTCGGGCTGCTGGTTCCAGTCCTCGAGCCTGCCGGCCAAGGCCTGTTCGACCAGCCCAGCAAAGCGTTCGCGCGCTTCGCGGTCCTGGCTGTCCTGCTTGCCGAACCAGAGGGCACCGCGCGCCGCAGCCACTTCGGCAGCGCTGCCGGCGCTGCCGAACCACCAATCGAGCACGCTTTGCCAGGCGTTCATGGCTTATTCCTGGTGATAGGTGGTGGCGCGCTCGACTTCCTGCTTGGAGCCGAGGAACACCGCAACACGCTGGTGCAACGAGGTCGGCTGGATATCGAGAATGCGCTGAGTGCCGTTGGTAGCGGCACCGCCGGCCTGCTCGATGATGAAGGACATCGGGTTGGCCTCGTACATCAAGCGCAGCTTGCCGGGCTTTTCCGGCTCGCGGCTGTCGCGCGGGTACATGAAGATGCC
>CAMPJN010000395.1 GCA_946886875.1 uncultured Pseudomonas sp. | reverse complement strand
CCGTTCTCGGTATAGAACGGTGGCGCGGGGAGAGTCCATTACAGCACTCAAATCGTTCGCTTCGCTCACTGGGACGGACTAAAGCCCGCCCCTTAACCAAACGTTATGAACACTCATGCCAAAATACTCGTACTACGAAAACGATTTAAAAGAGATGTCGCGTGAGGACATAGCAACACTGTGTGCTTCGTTAGCCTCTATCGACCAAACAGATGAATTTGAAGACACCCTCTTATTGGCCGCATGTAAAAATAAACAAATAGACCTAATTGAACACTTTCTATCGCTCGGGGCAGATCCAAATTTCTTGAACAGTTGCGGAGACACACCGCTTCACGTTCTTATCGACACCGTAGCCCATGATGAAGAAGCATCCTTGCATGGCATTGAAATACTTCTTAATGCAGGAGCAGATATTGAAATCATAGGCT
Organism: uncultured Pseudomonas sp.; assembly: GCA_946886875.1. The sequence continues at coordinate 3,565 of CAMPJN010000395.1, read as the reverse complement.
ACATGGGGAAAACACCGTTCCTGAGAGCTTGTAGCAGAGATTCACTTCTAGCGCTCAAATTGCTAGTCCAACATGGATGCAACACATCAGCAACGCTGTCCGAGCACGGAAGAGAGTTAGACGCTCTATTTTTTGCAAATACATTCAACTTGAAAGCAGAGCTAATTAATTACATAAAATCAGTAACGGTTCATAACTAGAGGTTCAAACCGTTCGCTGCGCTCACTAGGACGGGCTAAAGCCCGCCCCTTAGCTTAATCGTTGCACCGGCAAGATAACCCCAAGGGTGATTCAATAACCTTGTCGTACGCAAAATCGGGATAAGTTGCGCGAGACGAACACGTTAGATTCCCACGAGACCCTGGATTTTGGCGAAAAAGCAGCCAGAATCCAGAGCGTAAAAGACGCCATTTAGTTTTTCTATAGCCGTTAGGCCTCCGAAATGAAAGCAATGGGGTTTGCCAGGACGCTTCTCTTGGTCAGTATTGTTCTCTTCTTCGCGCTGCCACATAGCGGCGGCATTGCGCTATTAGGTAGTTTCGTGCTCGTCGCCGTCGTGGTGACTTTTCTGCCTTGGATGATCTATACAATCGTCCGCATAGCCATACGCCCCGCGGAGCGCCGTGGCCGCGGAACCATCCTTGCGATTTGGACCACAACTGTAGTCGTGTTATTCGCGGCGCACGCACATTGGGATGCGGCGGCCCGCGAGGAAGCAAACGCAGCTGTTTCTGCCATTCAGTCACATAAGAGTCGCACAGGCTCTTACCCAGAAAGCCTCAGCGAACTGGGAATCGATGAGCAGGCCCTCAAAGATAAGTTCAGCCTTAGCTACCGCCTCAACGACGGCAAGGCGGCGTTTTTCTACTCTCAACCAAGTATGCCGATGGTGGCCCACCACTACGACTTCCAGAGCAATTCTTGGAGGAAGCGCGATTGAAGCCGAACCCGTCCAGCGTGGAGACGCCAAACTTCTGCTTTCACCAGCTATCGACCACCCTCATATCAACCTTATGGCCACGAGGCCAACGCCTGCCGTCTGAGCAGCGTTTCTTGGGAGTCTGCGCGCCAGGCTAATCGCGCTGGTTCCGGCCCCGCTCGTCATCGACGTACAAGTCGAAGTTGTCGCCCATGCAATGTTGTTATGCGCTGGCTGATATACCCGAGCGCTCCAATGCGGCGGTCCCGACCGCCGAAGTGGCGTTCGCCTATGGACGGTTGCGACCTGCCCCTCCATTCAAACAAACTGGCGCCAGCTCAACCATTAGCCACTCCCTCAAGGACGACACCATGAAAAAAGCAGCACTCCCTCTCGCCGTATTGATCGCCTTCAGTCTGTACACGATTTTTGTCATGACGCAGGCCGAGCAGTCGTTGGTTCAATTCGGGCTGCAGTTGATGTCTGCCCCGGACACCGCCCAGGTGGTTGTCGATCTGTACATTCTTGCGGCGTTGGCCTGTGTGTGGATGTATCGCGACAATCAGGCCCGCGGTAGATCGCTGGCGGCGGTGCTGCCCTACTTCGTACTTACTGCGATTTTCGTTTCGGTTGGGCCGCTGCTTTATCTGGTGGTCGGTGCTTTTGCCAAGCAGCCCGCCGTCGAGCGTGTCTAGCACGCCGCGCGACAGAGCGGCCGCGTCTATTGTGATCGCCTCCGCGCCTCGGTAACGTGGCCGATCTTGCCAGGAGAGCTTCAATGCCCGTTCGCCGTCCTTTTGTATTCGCCCTGTTGCCGTTGCTCGCCAGTTGCCAGGTGTTCACCAGCCAACCAACCGACCCTTTGGCCAAGCATGTGCGTATGCAAGGTGAGCAGAGCCTGGAGGCCGGCCAGTGGCTATTCAGCCCCTGCCATGAGCAGCGGCGGTTCGTCCTCGGCGAGGAGCACAGCACTTCTATCGAACAGGACAGCAAGCAACTGCTCGCTGACAGTTCTGGGCCTTTGTTCGCCGATATCCGTGGCGAATTGGCGGCCAGCAAGCAAGCCGGCGTTGATGGTCAACTGGTTCCCAGCCGGGTGTATCGCCTGCAGGCCGAGGGCCTGGGTTGCGATGATCTCAATTTCAAGCGCAGCACCGTACGCGCCGCCGGGCACGAGCCGCAGTGGGCGGTGACGGTCAATGCCAAGGGGCTGTTGCTCGACCGGCCTGGGCAGCCGCCGCAAGCGTTGCCCTATCTGGAGGAGCAGTTACCGGACGGGCGTTTCAATCTGACCAGCGAGGCCAATGGGCAGCACCTGGCGTTGTGGATTACCCCGCAGCGCTGTGTCGACGCCATGAGTGGCGCGGTACAGCATCTGACCGCGGAGCTGCGCATCGATGACCAGACGATGCGCGGTTGTGCTTACTTCGGCGGCGCGCGTAACGATTAGCTCCTCCCCTACTTGAGATAGCCGACGCATCCGGCCATCCCCCCAAAACGGCCAAGCCCTGAACTCTGCCAGCGGATCGGGGCTCCTAGTTTCTGTAGCCAGCGGTGCACTCGGCAAACCGCCACTTGGCGCGCACTCGCTGCCTCAAGCGTTGCAACCGTTGCCGCTGCGTTATCGCGTGGTTCACCTAAGCTGAATGCATTAACCACCAGCATGCGGGAGACGCTTTATGCTGCGCATTGCCATCAATGGATATGGTCGTATTGGTCGGGCGCTGCTGCGCGCGCTGTTCGAACGCGGTCTGGAACATAAAATTCACCTCACCGCGATCAACGATCTCGGTGATGCGGCGACGCTGACCCATCTGACGCGCTTCGATTCGACCTTCGGCCGCTTCGCCGGACAGGTCGCTTTGCACGACGACATTTTGCAGGTCAACGGCCAGTCGATCCATCTGCTGCACGAGCCCCAGGCGATCAATTTGCCTTGGGCTCAGCATGCCGTCGATGTGGTGCTGGAGTGCTCGGGGCGCCTGAAAAAGCGCGGACTGGTCGAACAGCATCTGACGGCCGGGGCGCCGCGGGTATTGCTGTCGCACCCGCTGGCGGATGCCGATCTGACGGTGGTCTATGGCGTCAACCATGAGCTATTGGGCAACCAGCAGATCGTCTCCAATGCCTCCTGCACCACCAATTGCCTGGCGCCGTTGGCCAAGGTGCTGCATGAAACCGTGGGTATTCGTCAGGGTTTGATCAACACCGTGCATTCCTACACCAACGACCAGAACCTGCTGGACAAGACCCACCAGGATCTGTATCGCGCACGTGCGGCGGCGCTGTCGATGATCCCCAGCACCACCGGCGCCGCCAAGACCATCGGCTTGGTTCTGCCGGCACTGGCCGGGCGCTTGGACGGACTTGCGGTGCGGGTGCCGACGCCGAATGTGTCACTGCTCGACCTGAGCTTTATCGCCGAACGCCCGAGCAGCCGCGAGGCGATCAACGCGATCCTGCAGCATGGCGCCGCGCAGATGCCGCTGGGGGTGATGGAGTGTAACGAGCTGCCGTTGGTATCCAGCGACTTCAACGGCTATCCGCTGTCCTGCGTGGTCGACCTCAACCACACCCGGGTGCAGGGCGAGCTGGTCAAGGTGCTGGCCTGGTACGACAACGAGTGGGGCTTCGCCAACCGCATGC
>CAMPJN010000394.1 GCA_946886875.1 uncultured Pseudomonas sp. | reverse complement strand
CGCACCGCGCCGACGGCGGGGAAGGTGTCCTTGCGGATCTTCCACAGCAGGTTGTACACCGCCGGGTCGTCGCTGAAGTCGACGCGCTTCTCCAGGGGGAAATCGCTGACCGAGGCCATGATCAGCGCCAGTTGTTCGTGCAGCAGGCTCTGGCTGGCGGCGCGCGATTCGATCAGCAGGGCGCAGGCGCCATCGGAAAGGCTCTTCACCCACTCCGGCATGCCTGGCTTGTTCTGCACCGAGCGCAGGCTGCGCCTGTCCAGCAGCTCCACCGCCGATACCGGTTGCAGCTTGAGTATGGTCACTGCGCGGCAGCAACTTTCCACATCGGGGAACACCAGCAGCGCGCTGGCCTTGTGCGGGTGATCCGGCACCGTGTCGTAGGTCACCGCGCTGATAAAGCCCAGGGTGCCTTCGGAACCGACCATCAAATGGCTGAGGATATCCAGCGGCTGGTCGAAATCGACCAGGGCGTTGAGCGACAGTCCTGTGGTGTTCTTCAACCGGTATTTATGCCGGATCTTCGCCGCCAGTTCGCTATTGGCGCGGGTTTGCCTGGCCAGTTCGGCGAGCTGGGCGAGCAGGTTGGCGTGGGTGGCGAAGAAGCGTGTGACGCTGAGCGGGTCTTCGCTATCGAGCACCGTGCCGTCGGCCAGCACCAGGCGTATGCCCGCCAGGGTGTGATAAGTGTTGTGCGCGGTGCCGCAGCACATGCCGCTGGCATTGTTGGCGACTATGCCGCCGATCTTGCAGGCATTGATCGAGGCGGGGTCGGGGCCGATTTTGCGCTGGTAGGGCGCCAGTACGGCATTGGCCGCAGCGCCTATCACCCCCGGTTGCAGGCGGATCTGCTGGCCCTGGCTGCGCACTTCGCGGCCATTCCAGTTATCGCCCAGCACTATCAATACCGAGTCGCTGATGGCCTGGCCGGAGAGGCTGGTGCCGGCGGCGCGGAAGGTCACCGGCACCCGTTCGGCGCCAGCCAGCTTGAGCAACTGCACAACCTCACGCTCCGACTCGACCCGCACCACCAGTTTGGGGATCAGCCGGTAGAAGCTGGCGTCGGTGCCGAAGGCCAGGGTCGAGAGCGGGTCGTCGAACCGGCGTTCTGCTGGGATCAGGCGGTGCACCTCGGCAAGGAAGGTGGCGGGCAGGCTCATGGGCGCTCCGGGGGTTGTCGAATATTTTTATCTGTAGGAGCCAGCTTGCTGGCGATCCGTGTAAGTCAGAAGCATCGTCGGCGTGCCGAACCACAGCAAGTTGGTTCCTACGCAGAGGCTTAGCGACCTAATTCACGCACCAGCGAGTCGGCGTTGATTTCGCTGATCGATTTGGCGCCGGTCAGCACCATGGCCACGCGCATTTCTTTCTCGATCAGTTCCAGCAGGTTGCTCACACCTGCGCCGCCGGCGGTGGCCAGGGCGTAGATAAAGGCGCGACCGAGCATCACGCAGTCGGCGCCGAGGGCGAGCATGCGTACCACATCGAGACCGGTGCGAATGCCCGAGTCGGCGAGTATCGCAAGCTCGCCCTTGACCGCATCGGCGATCGCCGGCAACGCCCGGGCGCTGGACAGCACGCCGTCGAGCTGGCGACCGCCATGGTTGGAGACGACTATGCCGTCGGCACCGAAACTCACCGCATCCTTGGCATCCTGCGGGTCGAGGATGCCCTTGATCACCATCGGTCCCTGCCAGAATTCGCGAATCCACTCCAGGTCCTTCCAGGAAATCGAGGGGTCGAAGTTGGCGCCGAGCCAGCCGATATAGTCGGCCAGCCCGGTGCGGCTGCCGCGGTAGGCGGAGATATTGCCCAGGTCATGGGGTTTGCCGAGCAGGCCGACATCCCAGGCCCAGGCCGGATGGGTCATGGCCTGGAGAATGCGGCGCAGCGGCGCGTTCGGCCCGCTCATGCCGGAATGGGCATCGCGGTAGCGCGCCCCGGGTACCGGCATGTCGACGGTGAATACCAGGGTGGTCACCCCGGCAGCCTTGGCACGCTCCAGCGCGTTCTTCATAAAGCCGCGGTCTTTGAGTACGTACAACTGGAACCACATCGGCCGCTCGATGGCTGGCGCTACCTCTTCGATCGGGCACACCGAGACCGTCGACAGGGTGAAGGGGATGCCTTTGTCCGCCGCCGCCTTGGCCGCCTGCACTTCGCCGCGCCGCGCGTACATCCCGGTCAGACCGACCGGTGCCAGAGCCACCGGCATCGACAGGGTTTCACCGAGCAATTGGGTTTCCAGGCTCAGCTCGGACATGTTCCTGAGCACGCGCTGGCGCAGGGCGATGTCGGCCAGATCCTCGACATTGCGCTTGAGCGTGTGCTCGGCATAGGCGCCGCCGTCGAGGTAATGGAACAGGAACGGCGGCAGTTTGCGTTGTGCCGCGGCGCGGTAATCAGTCGAGGCAGAAATGATCATGGCATGCACTCTGGTTCATAAAATGGGGCAGTCAGAAACAGGAACTGTTGTTACCAAACACGCGCCGCCGAGCTGCCGGGGCGCGTGTGCGAGCGGTGGTTATTGAGCGGCTACCAGCGGATCGCTGACGCCCAATACATAGATGGCGAACAGCGCGATCAAACCGGTGAACAGCACGTAGTACAGGGTAGGCCAGATGGTCTTGCGCAGGATGCTGCCTTCGCGGCCGAGCAAGCCGACAGTGGCGGAGGCGGCGACCACGTTGTGGATCGCGACCATGTTGCCCGCTGCCGCACCGATGGCCTGTACCGAAACTATCAGCGCGCTGGAAATACCCAGGTTAGTGGCGACGCCGAACTGGAACTGGCTGAACATCATGTTGCTCACCGTATTGGAGCCGGCGATAAAGGCGCCCAGGGCACCGATGCTCGGCGCCAGCAGCGGGTAAATGCCGCCGACGCTATCGGCCACCCAGCGCGCCATCAGGATCGGCATGCTGGCCAGATCCGCGCCGTTGACCCCGGAGTTGATCAGGATGCGCACCATGGGCACGGTGAACAGCAGGACGAAGCCGGCGCTGAGCAGCACCCCGGAGGATTCCTTGACCGCCAGGCCGAGGTCGCGCAGCTTCATGCGGTGGAAGAAGAAAGTCGCGAGCACCACGGCGACCAGAATGCCGCCGGGCAGGTACAGCGGCATGAAGTTGGCGCTGACCCCGGTTTCGCCGAGCAGGTCGGGAAAGTTCACCACCACGGCTTTCAGCGCCGCGCCGACTTCCGGCACCACACGGCTGATCACCAGCAACACCCCGACCAATACATAGGGCAGCCAGGCGCGCAGGGCGCTCATCGGCTTGGCGGTCAGTTGGTCCAGTTTCATCTCGATGGTGCCCAGCCATTCGGCCGGCCATTCGGCCGCAGGGGCGAAGTCCCAGGTGGTTTTCGGCAGCAGGAAGCCCATGCGCGCGGCGCTGGTGACAATCGCCAAACCGATCAGGCCGCCGGCCAACGACGGAAATTCCGGGCCGAGGAAAACGCCGGTAAGGGCATAGGGGATAGTGAAGGCCAGGCCGGCGAAGATCGCGAACGGCAGCACTTCGAAACCGGCTTTCCAGCTTTTTTCCTGACCGAAGAAGCGCGTCAGCATCAGCACCATGATCAGCGGCATGATGGTGCCGACCGTGGCGTGAATGATCGCTACTTCGCTGGTGATCAATTGCAGGAACTGCGCCCAGGAGGAGCCTTGCTCGACCAGTTGCGCACCTATGGCCGCCGAGTCCAGGCCAGTGTTGACCCCGACGATGATCGGTGTACCCACTGCACCGAAGGACACCGGCGTGCTTTGTACCAACATGCCCAGCAATACCGCGGCCATGGCCGGGAAGCCTATGGCCACCAGCAGCGGTGCAGCGATTGCCGCAGGGGTGCCGAAACCGGAAGCGCCCTCGATAAAGCAACCGAACAACCAGGCGATGATGATCGCCTGAATCCGCCGGTCCGGGCTGATGGTGGCGAAGCCTGCGCGGATCGCGGTGATCCCGCCGGAGTGTTTGAGGGTGTTGAGCAGCAGGATCGC
>CAMPJN010000393.1 GCA_946886875.1 uncultured Pseudomonas sp. | reverse complement strand
CCAGTGGCGTGATTCAGTCGGTGGTGCAGCTGGATGCGCAAACCTACCAAGTAACTCTGGGCAGCCTCAGTGGTGCCGGCAGCCTGGCACTTGAATTAATCGCCGGCAGCGATATTAGCGACCCGCTGGGTAATCTGGCGGCCGGTACGGTTGGCCCGGCTTATACGCGTGACGTGCTCAGTGGCGATCCGGAATTCCGCGTCACGCCGACGCCACCACCGTTCGTCACGCCGCCACCTCCGCCACCACCGATTTCCTTGTTGCCACCGCCGGCGCTTCTACCACCGCTGGTGCCGCCACCGTTGTTCGAAGTGCCGGGACTGGGTGGGGGGCTACCGCCGCTCGGCAATATCTTCCTGCAAAACCAAGCGTTGGCGCCGAGCTTCCTGGCCCAGGTATTCAACAGCACATCCGGGGACGGCTCCGGTGTGGGGTTCCTCGGTTTCGGCGGTGGCGATGCTGGTGTTTTCGGCAGCAGCACGCTGTCCTCGATGTTCGGCGATTTGGTCCCGCAGGACGGGGCCGTGGATATCTTCGGCGGCGAAGGCGAGGGGGTATGGGAGACCGAGGAGGAGGGGCAAGGTTTCCTCGGTGCACCGACGTTGGGGCAGCAACTGGACAGCCTGCGTAATAGCGAACTGCAGCAGATAGATCAACTAGCCAAGGCCTTTGGCGAATGGGCCGAGAAAGCACCAGCAGCCTGAACGAACCGACAATAAGAGAACATGCCGCAATTAGGGGGCGGCCCAAGGATGAATAAACATTACAAGGTACTGGCTGTCAGCATGCTTGCGGCAGCAATGGGGGGCTGTGCGGTGACTAGCCAGCCAATCGAACGCGCGACCAGCGAGCAGCGGGTTCAAGCGGATCTGGCCAATATGTTCAGCGGGCAGGAGCCGCTGAGCGCACCTTTGACCTTGCATCAGGCGATGGCCCGCGCGGTCAAATACAACCTGGAAGCGCGCTTGAAGGTCATGGAGGAGGCGCTGGCCGAGCGCCAGGTGGATTTATCCCGCCTCGATATGCTGCCACGCATGGCGTTGGACGCAGGCTATGCCGGGCGTAACAACGTCAGCGCCTCCAGCAGCCGCAGTATCCGTACAGGCACCCAGTCCCTGGAGCCTTCGACCTCGCAGGACCGCGACCGCGAGGTCGGCGACCTGACCATGGTGTGGAACGTGCTCGACTTCGGCGTCAGCTATGTCAGCGCCCAGCAACAGGGCGACCAGCGCCTGATCGTGCAGGAGCGGCGGCGCAAAGTGCTGCACACCATTATTCAGGATGTGCGTTCGGCTTATTGGCGCGCCTTGGCCGCTGATCGCCTGCTGGGTCAGATCGACCAGCAGATGGAGCGAGTCGACCAGGCCAGGCAGAACAGCCTGCGTATGAGCGAGCAACGCATCGGCGATCCGGTGCAGTCACTCGGCTACCAGCGCGCCCTGATCGAGGCGACCCGTCAGTTGGAGCAACAGCGACGCGCACTGTCCCTGGCCAAAACGGAATTGGCGGCGCTGATCAATCTACCGATGAATACGCACTTCGAGTTGGCGCCGGCCTCCGACAGCTACCCGGTGCCCGTGCTAGAAACGGATATGGCGGTGCTCGAGCAGGAAGCGCTGATCAATCGCCCGGAATTGCGCGAGCAGGACTATCAGGCGCGCATCGGCGCGGCGGAAACCCGTAAGGCGATGCTGCGGATGTTGCCCGGCCTGGAGTTCTCCCTGGGCGGGCACTACGACAGCAACTCCTTCCTGGTCAATCAGAGTTGGGCCGACTATGGCGTCAAGGTCACCTGGAACCTGTTCAACCTGCTCTCGGCGCCCGCCGCCATCGATGCGGCCAAGGCCAGCGAAGAGGTGGTGACACTGCGTCGCCAGGCGATGTCCATGGCGATTATGGCGCAGCTCTATGTGGCCAACGCCAACTTCCAGGAGGCCGCCCGTCAATTCGCCACCAGTGAGCAGTTGGCGAGCCTCGATCAACAGATCGCCGAGCAGTTGCGCAACCGTCACAAGGCCCAAGGCATCGGCGAACTGGAGTTGATCCAGGGCGAGTTGAACTTGCTGCAGGCCAACCTGCGTCGCGACTTGGCTTATGCCGATTTGCGCAACGCCTATGGCCAGGTGTTCGCCAGCGTCGGGCTCGATCCTTTGCCGGAAGAGCTGGGCTCAGACCAACTCGACGATATTGCCCAGGCCTTGGCCAACCGCGAAGCAGAGTGGCAAGCGGGCAAGCTCTCTGTCGATGCGGAGCTGCCGAAGAGTGCAACCCCGTAGCCGGGATCAGGCGCAGAGCAATCCGGGTGACGTAATCCCGGATTGCGCTAATGCATATCCAAGTGACAGCAGTTGCGTAGGTTGGCGCTGAGCTTGTGAAGCCCAACGAGGTGCCAATGCCTCCCGCGGATCCGGGTGCAGACATTGACATCGCTATCGGCACCCAAAACACAAAAGCCCCGCAGAGCGGGGCTTTTGTTTGCAGCGAGTACCGCTTAGACGTTAAAACGGAAGTGCATGACATCGCCGTCCTTGACGATGTATTCCTTGCCTTCCAGGCGCCATTTGCCGGCTTCCTTGGCACCTGCTTCACCCTTGTACTGAATGAAGTCGTCATAGGCGATGACTTCGGCGCGGATAAAGCCCTTCTCGAAATCGGTGTGGATCACGGCAGCGGCCTGGGGGGCGGTGGCGCCGACTTTCACGGTCCAGGCGCGCACTTCCTTCACCCCTGCGGTGAAGTAGGTCTGCAGGTTGAGCAGTTCGTAACCGGCGCGGATCACGCGGTTAAGGCCAGGTTCGTCAAAGCCCAGGGCTTCGAGGAACATATCCTTTTCTTCGCCGTCGTCCAGCTCGGCGATTTCCGCTTCGATCTTGTTGCATACCGGCACCACAGGCGCGCCTTCGGCGTCGGCGATGGCTTTTACTACGTCGAGCAGTGGGTTGTTCTCGAAACCGTCCTCGGCGACGTTGGCGATGTACATCACCGGCTTGCTGGTAAGCAGGTGGAAACCACGCACCAATTGCTTCTCGTCGTCACCCAGGGTCTTCATCAGGGTGCGCGCCGGCTTGCCTTCGCTGAAGTGTGGGATGAGTTTTTCCAGCAGGGCTTTCTGCGCGACCGAGTCCTTGTCGCCGCCTTTGGCGTTGCGGGTGACTCGCTGCAGTTGTTTCTCGCAGCTGTCGAGGTCGGCGAAGATCAGTTCAAGATCGATGATCTCGATGTCGCGCTTGGGGTCGACGCTGTTGGCGACGTGAATCACGTTGTCGTCCTGGAAGCAGCGAACCACATGGGCGATGGCGTCGGTTTCGCGGATATTGGCCAGGAACTTGTTGCCCAGGCCTTCACCCTTGGAGGCGCCTTCGACCAGGCCGGCGATGTCGACGAACTCCATGGTGGTCGGCAAAACCCGCTCGGGTTTGACGATCGCCGCCAGAGCTTCCAGGCGAGCGTCTGGCATTGGCACTATGCCGCTGTTCGGCTCGATGGTGCAGAAGGGGAAGTTCTCCGCCGCGATACCGGATTTGGTGAGGGCGTTGAACAGGGTGGACTTGCCGACGTTGGGCAGGCCGACGATGCCGCAGTTGAATCCCATGGTGTGTCCCTCGCGCTAAATCGCGGTGAAGAGTTAAGAGGAGGCTTTCTGGCTGTGCAGTTTGTGCATGGCTTTGCTCCAATCCCCAGCGAGGATTTCCGGCAATACACCGAGAGCGAAGTCGATGCTGGTATCCAGCAGTTCCTGCTCGCTACGCGGAGCGCGTCCAAGAACGAAGCTGGAAACCATGCTGCTGTGCCCGGGATGGCCGATGCCAAGCCGCAGGCGATAAAAATTATTCTGATTGCCGAGCTGGGCGATGATGTCGCGCAGCCCGTTATGCCCGCCGTGCCCGCCACCCTGTTTGAGTTTGGCGACGCCTGGCGGCATATCGAGTTCGTCGTGGGCCACCAGAATGGCTTCCGGCGGAATGCGGAAGAAATTCGCCAATGCCGCTACGGACTGGCCGCTGCGGTTCATAAAG
>CAMPJN010000392.1 GCA_946886875.1 uncultured Pseudomonas sp. | reverse complement strand
ACGAGCCGACCACCGGCCTGCACTTCGCCGATATCCAGCAATTGCTCGACGTGCTGCACCGCCTGCGCGACCACGGCAACACAGTGGTGGTGATCGAGCACAATCTGGACGTGATCAAGACCGCCGACTGGCTGGTCGATCTCGGCCCGGAAGGCGGTTCTAAGGGCGGCCAGATCATCGCCTGCGGCACCCCGGAAGAAGTGGCGGAAATGACCCAATCGCATACCGGCTATTTCCTCAAACCCCTGCTGGAAAGAGACCGCAGCATCAGCTAAAGCCAACGCAACCTCCGCGCCCGGGCCAGGTCCAACTGGAGTCCCCCGGGCTGTGTTGGCGGGACACCCCGTCTTCCACAAGGAGAGTTCCGATGCGCCTGACTTTGGCTGCCTTCCTGCTTGGCGCAGGTCTTACCCCCGCGATTGCCACTGCCTCCCAACCCAACGGCCCCTGGCTCAACGAGCAACAGCAGGTCTCGCTCGAAGGTTTTATGAGCAATGCCCAGCTGTATGAGCAACTCGCCAGCGTCGCGCGGCGCTCCGGCGGCGTGCTCAGCCTCGAACAGACCGGCACCAGCGGCGAGGGCCGACCGATCTGGCTGGCGCGCCTGGGCAAACCGGATAAGCCGGCGGTGATGATCATCACCCAGCAACACGGCAACGAACCCCATGGCACCGAAGCGGCGCTCGACCTGATCCGCAAGCTGGCGTCTGGGGGAGCTTTCTCCGAGCAGGTGCTGGCCAATCTGCAAGTGCTGTTCATTCCCCGCGTCAACCCTGACGGAACTGCGCTCGCCACCCGCGGCAATGTCGATTTCAGCGCACCGCAAACCACCGCCAGCTGCCTGCGCGCGGACGGCAGCCTGGATCCGAGCAAGCTCGACCAGGGCCTGGGCGCCAATGTCACGGCCTATACGCCTGAGGACGGCCCGCGCCAATGGAGCTATGACATCAATCGCTACCACTGGCCGAATTGGAGCCAGAGCACGCAAATCCTCTGCAATCCGGGGTTGGCCGATCAGGCGCATTTCAACCCGAACCGCAACCCGGTGCCGGAAGCAGTAGCGGTGCGCAGCGCCTATGACCGCTATCAACCCATGTGGATGGTCGATGTGCACAACCAGAACCCTGCCGTCGTGCAGGACGACGCCGACCCGGACGCCAACAGACCCGGACGCCAGATAACCGCCTCGCTCGCCTGGCCGACCAACGCCGCTGTCGCCCCGCAAGCGGTCGACCTGTCGAAGCAGATGGCTCTGGTAATGAAGAAGCGCTCCATGGAAATCGGCCACATGGAGGTCAGCAACTATTACTACCAACGCCCGAACGGCAGCATTCGCCGCGGCGGCGGCGAGCCCGGCATTGCCCGCAACGCTTATGCGCTACTGGCCAGCGAACGCCTGGCCAACGGTACCGAAGGCCCCCTGGGCGGCAGCATCCTGATGGAGATAACCGGGCTCAACAGCCGCGGGCAAAAATCCATCGGCATGCTGCGCAACAACGTCAGGGAAATGCTCGAAGCTCTGCTGGTGGCCAGCGCCGATGGCAGCTTGCTGACTGAGGATCCGGCCGAAACGGAGCAGCTGCTGCGCCCCGGTCAGGAAGTCGACGAACCCCTGCCCGACCCACACGACGAGTAGCCAGTAACGAAAAAGCCCCGAAGATATTTCGGGGCTTTTTCGTTGCTATCGGTGAGTCTATTTACATCTGCGCTTGCAGGTAATTCTGCAAGCCCATCTTGTCGATCAAGCCCAACTGGGTTTCCAGCCAATAGGCATGGTCTTCCTCGGTGTCCTTCAATTGCGGCAGAAGGATGTCGCGGCTGTGATAGTCCTGGTGCTTCTCGCACAAGGCAATGCCTTTGCTCAGCGCCGCCCGCACTTGGTATTCCAATGCGAGATCGAGCTTGAGCATCTCCGGCACCGTCTGGCCGAAGGTAAAGGAATCCGGAGTCATATCCGGGGTGCCTTCGAGAAACAGAATCCGCTTGAGCAAGGCATCGGCGTGCTGGGTTTCCTCTTCCATCTCATGATTGATCCGCTCATAGAGCTTGCTGAAGCCCCAATCCTCATAGAGCCGGGAATGCACGAAGTACTGATCGCGCGCGGCCAGCTCGCCCTTGAGCAGCATCTTGAGATAGTCGATAACTTCTATATGGCCTTTCATTGCGCACTCCATCATTGCCGATGGCTGCCATTGTCGCCCATCGCGTTTGCAGCCGACAGCCCGAGGCGAGAATCAACAAGGCCGCCTGAACAGCAGGCGGCCTTGTTCTAGGTGTAAAGCCTAGCGCAATTGCAGCCCCAGTCCCGTGGCGATACCCGCACCATAAGCCGGATCGGCCTTGTAGAAGTGCGCCAATTGGCGCTCTTGCACATCGCGGCTGACCGAAGCCATGGCGCCGACGATATTGGCGATCAGCAGTGCCTGTTGATCGGCGCTCATCAGGCGGAACAAGGCTCCGGCGTGACTGTAGTAATCCTCGTCCAAGCGCTGGTCGTAGCGATCCGCATCGCCACTCAAAGCCAAGGCCGGCTCGGCATAGGCGGGCGCCTGCTTGGGCGCGTCGGCATAGCTGTTGGGCTCGTAGTTGGGCGCCGCGCCACTGCTACCGAGCGCCATGGCGCCGTCGCGCTGATAGGTATGCACCGCACTTCTCGGCGCGTTCACCGGCAACTGCTGGTGGTTGGTGCCGACGCGGTAGCGATGGGCATCGGCATAGGCGAACACCCGCCCTTGCAGCATACGGTCCGGCGACAAACCAACGCCGGGCACCATATTGCTCGGCGCGAAGGTGGCCTGCTCGACCTCGGCGAAATAGTTCAGCGGGTTGCGATTGAGCTCCAATTCACCGACCTCGATCAGCGGGTACTCCTTCTGCGACCAGGTTTTGGTTACGTCGAACGGATTCTCATGATGGGCAGCGGCCTGGGCCTCGCTCATCAGCTGAATGCATACGCGCCACTTCGGGAAATCGCCGCGTTCGATGGCCTCGAACAAATCGCGCTGGGCGTAGTCGGGATCGGTCCCAGCCAGGCGCGCAGCCTCGGCGGGGGCGAGATTCTTGATCCCCTGCTTGGTTTTGTAGTGCCACTTGACCCAATGACGCTCGCCCGCGGCGTTGATCAAGCTATAGGTGTGGCTACCGAAACCGTGCATAAAGCGGTAGCCATCGGGAATCCCCCGATCGGAGAAGAGGATGGTGATCTGGTGCAGCGCCTCGGGCGAATGCGACCAGAAGTCCCACATCATCTGCGGGCTCTTCAGGTTGCTCTGCGGCAAGCGTTTCTGGGTATGGATGAAGTCGGGGAATTTCAGCGGATCGCGGAGAAAAAACACCGGCGTGTTGTTGCCGACTATGTCCCAGTTACCTTCCTCGGTGTAGAACTTAAGGGCGAAACCGCGCGGGTCGCGCTCGGTATCCGCCGAGCCGCGCTCGCCGCCCACGGTGGAGAAGCGCAGAAAGGTCGGGGTCTGCTTACCGACGCTCTCGAACAACTTGGCCCGCGAGTACTGACTGATATCGCGGGTGACTGTGAAGGTGCCATAAGCACCCGAACCTTTGGCATGCACACGACGCTCGGGAATATTTTCCCGGTTGAAATGCGCGAGCTTTTCAATCAAGTGGAAGTCGTCGAGCAACAGCGGGCCACGGGGGCCGGCCGAACGGGAATTCTGATTATCGGCAACTGGCGCGCCACTCGCCGTTGTCAGGGTTTTGTTCTGGCTCATCCTTTTTCTCCATCCTCTGTATCGAAGGTGCCGACTGACGGCGTGGGAAGGAGTATTGACGACAAACGACCAGCAAACAAATTTATAGATTATTTATGACTGATAGCTTTTTACTAAACTCCAGGCAATAAAAAACCGGGCCAAGGCCCGGTTTTTCTTACAACCTACGACTTACTCTGCGACTTCTACTGCTGCGCCACCGACCGGACGGTCGACCAGCTCAACATAAGCCATCGGAGCGTTGTCGCCAGTGCGGAAGCCGCACTTGAGGATACGCAGGTAACCGCCCTGACGGG
>CAMPJN010000391.1 GCA_946886875.1 uncultured Pseudomonas sp. | reverse complement strand
GGGTCATCGAAGGTGTCGGCCCGCGTTATTGCCCGTCGATCGAAGACAAGATCCATCGCTTCGCCGACAAGGACAGCCATCAGGTGTTTATCGAACCGGAAGGTTTGAACACCCATGAGCTGTACCCCAACGGCATCTCCACCTCTCTGCCGTTCGATGTGCAGTTGCAGCTGGTGCGCAGCATCCGCGGCATGGAGAACGCCCATATCGTGCGGCCCGGCTATGCCATCGAATACGACTATTTCGACCCGCGCGACCTCAAATACAGCCTGGAAACCAAAGTGATCGCCGGCTTGTTCTTCGCCGGGCAGATCAACGGCACCACCGGTTACGAAGAAGCCGGCGCCCAAGGTTTACTCGCCGGCTGCAATGCCGCGCTACGTGCTCAGGGCAAGGACAGCTGGTGTCCGCGTCGCGACGAGGCTTACATCGGCGTGCTGGTCGACGACCTGATCACCCTGGGCACCCAGGAGCCCTACCGCATGTTCACTTCGCGGGCCGAATACCGCCTGATCCTGCGAGAGGACAACGCCGATCTGCGCCTGACCGAGAAAGGCCGCGAGCTTGGCCTGGTCGATGATGTGCGCTGGGCCGCGTTCGAAACCAAGCGCGAAGCCATCGCCCTGGAAGAACAACGCCTGAAAAGTACCTGGGTGCGCCCCGGTACGGCCCAGGGTGAGGCGATTGCCGAACGCTTTGGCACCCCGCTGACCCACGAATACAACCTGCTCAATCTGCTCTCGCGCCCGGAAATCGATTACTCCGGTTTGGTCGCCATCACTGGTGGCGGCGCCGAAGACCCGCAAGTCTCCGAGCAGGTCGAAATCAAGACCAAGTACGCCGGCTATATCGACCGTCAACAGGACGAGATTGCCCGCCTGCGTGCCAGCGAGAACACCAAATTGCCGGCCGATATCGATTACTTGGCGATTTCCGGCCTGTCCAAGGAAATTCAACACAAGCTCGGCAATAGCCGCCCGGAAACCCTGGGCCAGGCCTCGCGAATTCCCGGCGTTACCCCGGCGGCGATTTCCCTGCTGTTGATCCACCTGAAAAAACGTTCTGCCGGCCAGCAGTTGGAGCGCAGCGCCTGATGTCGGTTAGCACTAGGCACGCCGAAGAATTGGCGCAAGGCGCCCTTGAGCTGGGCGTCGAGGTTTCGCCGCAACAGCAACAACAGCTGCTCGCCTATCTGGCGCTGCTGATCAAGTGGAACAAGGCCTACAACCTCACGGCTGTACGCAACCCGGACGAAATGGTCTCGCGCCATCTGCTCGATAGCCTGTCCGTAGTGCCCTTCGTCGCCGACGCTGGGGATAACTGGCTGGATGTCGGCAGCGGCGGCGGTATGCCGGGGATTCCCCTGGCCATTCTGTTCCCCAAGCGGCAATTCACTCTGCTCGACTCCAACGGCAAGAAAACCCGCTTCCTGACCCAGGTGAAGCTGGAGTTGAAACTGGCCAACCTGCAAGTTATCCACAGCCGGGTCGAAGCCTTCACGCCGGAGCAACCGTTCAGCGGTATTGTTTCCCGCGCCTTCAGTTCCCTGGAAGACTTCAGCAACTGGACGCGGCACCTGGGAGACGAGCAAACCCAGTGGTTGGCGATGAAAGGCGTGCACCCGGACGACGAGCTGCAGGCCCTGCCCGCGGACTTTCGTCTCACTGCCACCCATGTGCTCAAGGTTCCCGGTTGCCAAGGTCAGCGCCATCTGCTGATACTGCGTCGCTCGGTCT
The DNA here is from genome assembly GCA_946886875.1 of uncultured Pseudomonas sp. The sequence continues at coordinate 2,295 of CAMPJN010000391.1, read as the reverse complement.
AGGGGGAACGCTGCATGGCTAAAGTATTCGCAATCGCTAACCAGAAAGGCGGCGTGGGCAAGACCACCACCTGCATCAATCTGGCTGCCTCGCTGGTGGCGACCAAACGCCGCGTATTGCTGATCGATCTCGATCCCCAGGGCAACGCGACCATGGGCAGCGGCATCGACAAGCACGGCCTCGAGCACTCGATCTACGACGTGCTGATCGGCGAATGCGATCTGGTCGAAGCCATGCAGTTTTCCGAGCACGGCGGTTACCAGCTGCTACCGGCCAACCGCGACCTGACCGCCGCCGAAGTTGCCCTGCTGGAAATGAAAATGAAGGAAAGCCGCCTGCGTTATGCCCTGGCGCCGATCCGCGAGAATTACGACTACATCCTGATCGACTGCCCGCCGGCGCTGTCGATGCTCACGGTCAACGCCCTGGTCGCCGCCGATGGCGTGATCATCCCCATGCAGTGCGAGTATTACGCTCTGGAAGGCTTGAGCGACCTGGTCAACAGCATCCAGCGCATCGCCCAGATGCTCAATCCGAGCCTGAAAATCGAAGGCCTGCTGCGCACCATGTACGACCCACGGATCAGCCTGACCAACGATGTCTCGGCGCAGCTGAAACAGCACTTCCCCGATACGCTTTACCAAACCGTGATCCCCCGCAACGTGCGTCTGGCCGAGGCGCCGAGCTTCGGCATGCCGGCGCTGGTCTACGACAAGCAATCCCGTGGCGCTATTGCCTACCTGGCCCTCGCTGGCGAACTGGTTCGTCGTCAGCGTGCCGGCGCTCACACTGCAACCGCATAAGGAATTTTTTGCATGGCAGCCAAGAAACGAGGGCTAGGACGAGGCTTGGACGCTCTGCTGGGCGGAACCACGGTTACCGCGCTGCAACAGGAAGCCGCCGAGGCCGACAGCCGCGAGCTGCAGCACCTGCCCCTGGACCTGATTCAGCGTGGCAAGTACCAGCCGCGCCGGGATATGGACCCCACCGCTCTGGAAGAACTTGCCCAATCGATCAAGACCCACGGGGTGATGCAACCCATAGTGGTGCGGCCACTCGATGGCGGCCGTTTCGAGATCGTTGCCGGCGAACGCCGCTGGCGCGCCTGTCAGCAAGCCGGGCTGGAGAAGATTCCGGCGATGGTGCGCGAGCTGCCGGACGAAGCGGCAATCGCCATGGCGTTGATCGAGAACATTCAGCGCGAAGACCTCAATCCGGTCGAAGAAGCCATGGCTTTGCAGCGTCTGCAGCAGGAATTCCAACTGACCCAACAACAGGTCGCCGATGCCGTGGGTAAATCGCGGGTGACCATCAGCAATTTATTGCGCCTGATCGCCCTGCCGGAAGAGATCAAAACCCTGCTCTCCCATGGCGATCTGGAAATGGGTCATGCCCGCGCTTTGCTCGGGTTACCGGCCGAACAACAGGTCGAGGGGGCGCGACATGTTGTCGCATGCGGTCTGACCGTGCGCCAAACTGAGGCACTGGTACGTCAGTGGTTGAATGGTAAACCCAAGGTCGAAGCGCCGGTCAAAGCCGACCCCGATATCAGCCGTCTGGAGCAGCGCCTGGCAGAGCGCCTGGGCTCGCCGGTGCAAATCAAGCATGGGCAGAAAGGCAAAGGCCAGTTGGTGATCCGCTATAGCTCGCTGGATGAGCTGCAAGGTGTGTTGGCACACATCCGCTGAAACAATTGGCGTTGTAGTGGTGGTCTGAAATAACTACCTGGCAGTTGAATGGGTACCGAACCACCCCTATACTCTGCGCGCATTTCATCGGGCATAAAGTATGCCAAGTCTTTGTCCGTCAAGACCGAGACCCGCAGTCCGAGCGTAGGAAGTTGAAGATGGATGTCCGCATGCCAAACCGCTTGCCCTTCCATCGTTTGCCGGTTTTCCCGGTGTTGGTGGGACAACTGCTCGTACTGCTGCTGTTGGCCCTGGTGTTGTGGCAATGGCGCGGCGATGTCGCGGGCTATTCCGGATTGTGCGGTGGCTTGATTGCCTGGCTACCGAATATGTATTTCGCCCATAAAGCCTTCCGTTTTGGTGGAGCGCGGGCCGCCCAGGCCATAGTCCGGTCTTTTTATGCCGGCGAGGCGGGCAAGTTGATTTTGACGGCAGTGCTGTTCGCGCTGACGTTTGCAGGTGTGAAGCCTTTGGAACCGCTCGCGGTATTCGGCGTGTTCTTTCTGACCCAGATGGTCAACTGGTTCGCTCCCCTGCTGATGAAAGCAAGATTTTTGAGACCTTAAGGCGTTTGAGGCAAACATGGCAGAACAAACCGCTTCGGGCT
>CAMPJN010000390.1 GCA_946886875.1 uncultured Pseudomonas sp. | reverse complement strand
TCCACGGTTTACTCCTGGGGTGTGACGGCCTCTGCCAACTGATAAAACAGATGGGCTATGCTTGGCAGGCAAATGAATACGGGAAGTTTTTCATCTATGGATATAGCGCTCACCCAACGCCTGTCGTTCAAACAGGCAGGTCTGACCGTTCTGGTAGCGTTTATCCTCGGCACAGTACTCAGCTTGATTCAAGTGGGTATCGATTATGCCAGTGAAGACGCCTCCATCGACCGGGAAATTCATGCGCTGATCGCCATCAGCCATAACCCGGCGGCCCGCATCGCCTATAACATTGACAGCGAGCTGGCCCAGGAGCTGGTGCTGGGCCTGTTGCGTTCGCCCGCAGTAATCAGCGCGCAAATCATCGACAACAGCGAGCTGATGCTGGCCAGCGTCAACCGACCGCCGATGGAAAGCCCTTACCGGGTATTCAGCGACTTTCTGTTCGGCGAGCGCCGGCACTTCGAAAGCCCGCTGTTCGTCAGCCACGCCCCCGGCGAGGCACTCGGCGAGCTGCGTCTGGAGGTCGACACCTTTGCCTTCGGCAATCATTTTCTGCGTCGCTCCATGCTTACCCTGGTAACCGGCTTCGCACGCACCCTGGCGCTGTCGCTGATTCTCCTGGTGCTGTTCTATTTCATGCTGACCAAACCCTTGATTACGGTGATCCGCGCCCTCAGCGAACGCGACCTGCGTACCCCCGACCACAGCAAACTGCCCTGCCCGGCCGGCCACGAGCGCGACGAAATCGGCATTCTGGTGAACGTTGCCAACCAGCAACTGGCGAGCATCACCACCGAGATCGAGCATAGGCACGAAGCGGAGGACCGCCTGACCCAATACCTCGGCGAGCTGGAAAATATCGTTTCGGCGCGCACCAATGAACTGAAGGCGACCAACGCCCGCCTGATCGACTCCAATAAAGAGCTGGAGAAAGCCCGCCGCGACGCCCTCGATACCGCTCAAGCGCGCTCGGCCTTCCTGGCCAATATGAGCCATGAGATACGCACGCCACTCAACGGCCTGCTCGGCATGCTATCGCTGGCCCTCGACAGCAGCCTGGATAGCGAACAGCGCCAGCAACTGTCGATCGCCCACGACTCGGGGAAGATCCTGGTCGAACTGCTCAACGACATTCTCGATCTGTCGAAATACGAGGCCGGCCAACTGGTGCTGGAAAGTATTCCCTTCGACCTCGGCACCCTGGTCGAGGAAACCGCCAGCCTGCTCTCGCAAAATACCGCGCCGGACGTCGAACTGACCTGCCTGATCGACCCGCAACTACCCGCGCAGGTGCTGGGCGATCCGACACGGGTTCGCCAGATCGTCAGCAACCTGCTGTCCAATGCACTGAAATTCACTCGGGCCGGTCGCGTCGACGTGCGGGTCGATAGCCGCCCGGGCGGCGCCCAGATCATCGTCCGCGACACCGGCATCGGCATCGCCGACGAGGCGCAAGCGCGGATATTTCAGCCGTTCGCCCAGGCCGGCGTCGATATCACCCGGCAGTTCGGCGGCACCGGTCTGGGGCTCGCCCTGACCCGCCGCTTATGTGAAGCCATGGACGGGCAACTCAGTCTTTCTTCCCGCGAGGACGCCGGCAGCCAGTTCTGCGCCGACCTACCGTTGCCGAGCCACACTGCGGCAAGCCCGCTGCCCAGGCTCAGCGGCCGCGTGGTGGCGCTCAGCGCCGACAATTCCGGGTTGAGCGAACTGCTGGGGCGGCTCCTGCCGCAGTGGGGACTGGATTATCGGCAGGTCGACAGCTGCGAAGACCTTGAACAGATCGACGCCGACCTGGTGATCAGCGATCGCCCGCAAAGCCTGGCCGCGCTACGCGCCGGCAATCGACGGGCGCTGCTGCTGATCAGCGCGCACTCCAATTTTCTGCCCAGCAACCAGGCCGAAGCCCTGGCTCCGTTCGAGCAACTGGCGCGGCCGTTGTCACGTAAAACCCTGCTCCAGGCGCTTCGCCGCGGCTTGCAATTGCCCGAAGAGAACGCGCCGCTGCCCGCACTGCACGAGCAACACCTCAGAACCCAAGCGCGCGTGTTGTTGGTGGAGGACAACCCGGTCAACCAACTGGTCGCCAAAGGCATGCTGCTCAAGCTCGGCTGCGAGGTGCTGATCGCCAATCATGGCGGCGAAGCACTCAAACAACTGGAACAGCACAGCGTTGACCTGGTGCTGATGGACTGCAATATGCCAGTCATGGATGGCTACGAAGCCTCGCGGCGCATCCGTCAGGGCCAGCGCTACCCGAACCTGCCGATCATCGCCCTGACCGCCAACGCCCTGGCCGACGAACGCGAGCGCTGCCGCGCCGCCGGCATGAACGACTACCTGGCCAAACCGTTCCGCCGCGAAGAGCTGGCGACCCTGCTCGACCAATGGCTACCGGCTAACGCGGTGCAATGATACGGTCGAGCAGTTGCCCGACCTGAGCGCGTAATTCGGCCAGTTCATCCAGATCGACACCATGCTCGCAGAGCAATTGCTGCTTGAGCGGCAACACCTGCTCGCGCAGTGCCAGACCAGCATCGGTCAGCGCCAGATGCACCTCGCGCTCGTCGCTGTGCGAGCGCTTGCGCAGCAATAAACCGAGCTGATCCAAGCGCTTGAGCAGCGGCGTCAAGGTGCCCGAGTCGAGCAACAGCCGCGCGCCCAAGGCCTTCACCGTCGGTTGCGCCGGCACTGCGCTTTGCCACTCCCAAAGCACCAGCATCACCAAGTATTGCGGGTAGGTCAGCTGCAAGCGATCGAGCATCGGTTTGTAACCGCGAATCACCGCCCTTGAGGCCGCATACAGCTTGAAGCACAGCTGGTTGTCGAGCTGCAGCGCCGGATCTAGATCGGACACGGCTCGGCTCATTTGAGCAGCGCTTCAATCTCGGCGGTAAGCTCTTCAGGCTTGGTGGTCGGTGCGAAACGCTTGACCACCTGGCCGTCGGCACTGACCAGAAACTTGGTGAAATTCCACTTCACGCCCTGGAGGCCCAGCAGACCCGGTGCGCGCTTTTTCAGGTTGACGAACAGCGGGTGGGCATCGCTGCCATTGACGTCGATCTTCTTGAACAGCGGGAAGCTGACGCCGAAATTCAACTCGCAAAACTCGCTGATTGCGCCCTCATTACCTGGCTCCTGCTTGCCGAACTGGTTGCAGGGAAAGCCCAACACCACCAAACCTTGGTCCTTATATTTCTGCCATAGGGCTTCCAGCCCCTTGTACTGCGGGGTGAAACCACACTTGCTGGCGGTATTGACCACCAAGGTGACCTTGCCGCCAAAATCGGCCAGGGTCTTCTGCTCGCCTTTGATGGTGGTGCAAGGAATGGTTAAGAGTTCGTTGCTCATAGGAATCATCCATGTTGAGGAAAAGAGAGAAACAAAATAGCGAGCAATTAAATTGCACACAACTTAATCGCTCGAAATCACCCCTGGTGATTACGCCTTATAGGCGCCCACAGGGCTGGCGCAGTGCTTGCGCCAGCCTTCTTACAGTCAGTGTCAGCCCTCCCCCTTAGGAACCAGCTTCAGCGACGCCGAATTGATGCAGTAGCGCAAACCGGTCGGCTCTGGACCGTCGGGAAACACGTGACCCAGGTGAGCATCGCAGGTCGCGCATTTGACTTCGATGCGATGCATGCCATGGCTGAAGTCGTCCAGGCTGCTGATCGCCTCCTTGCTCAGCGGTTGAAAATAGCTCGGCCAACCGCTGCCCGAGTCGAATTTAGCGTCCGAATCGAACAACGCGGTGCCGCAGCAGGCGCAGTGATAAATGCCCGGTACTTTGCTGTCGTGATATTCGCCGGTAAAAGCGCGCTCGGTACCGCCCAGGCGACAGACATGAAACTGCTCGTCGGAAAGCTCCTCGCGCCAGGCTTCCAGGGGTTTTTCCAGCTTGTCCATAAATAAAATCCTCAATATAAAAAATCGCCAGGAGCGATTTTTAACGTCGCGCAGCGGCGACCCGCAGGGTGGCGGCCATGGATGGCACGCCATAAAAAAAGCCCGACCAGTACCTTTGCCAAG
>CAMPJN010000389.1 GCA_946886875.1 uncultured Pseudomonas sp. | reverse complement strand
GCCGGGCACCTGTCGATCCAGCCGGAGACCTTCTCGCGGATCATCCGCCGCCTGATCGATGAAGAGATCATCACCCAGGACGGCCGCCTGATCGCAGTGCTCGATCGCCCACGCCTGGAACAATTCGAGTAAGCGCCCTGCCCTGTGTCTCGCTGAATAAACGACGAGCGACCTTATGCCTCAGTGTTTGTATTGCCAACGCGACAACCCATCCCAGGAAACTGATTGCAACCAATGCGGCATGCCACTGCCAGCGCGTGCCGAACAAGCGGTCGAGCGCAAGCAGCGGCGTTTTATGTGGTTCTGCATCGGCTTGACGGTGTTTTGCGCGGTAATGGTGGTGTGGTTGCCGCGTAGTATCGCCTGACGATCCCGGCGTTTCCGTGCCTATTCTTGCGCATGTTTGTTGGGTTACGCGGCAGTTGGTAACGGCAGCGTCAGATTAATCGCACACGCCGCTAACCCAACTTACGGCCCTGCTGTTATGCAAGCTTTCGCGGCTAAAGCCCCTCCCACAGAGACGCGGCCAACAGGTCGTCGATGGGGCGGGTCTCCGTAGGTTGGGTTAGCGGCGCCAACAATCACCCAGACACAGCTGCACCCAACCGCCGCGTAACCCAACAGAGTGCCGGCAGACACACCGCAATGATGGGTTACGCCGCACACGAAACGCGGCACCACCGAAAGCCATTTCGGCGGCTAACCCATCCTACGAATCTCATCCACACCCCGTAAGAGTGCGCGAGGCCGCCTAGGTCGCGCGCACCAACGCTTCGCGCCATTTATGCCTGGGTCAATTGCCGATAAAGCTGCGGCAAACGCAGCGGCAGTTGCTGCGGCTGGCGGATCAGGGTGTAGCCATTGGCGCCGAACATATAGGGCAGGTAGTCGCCGGCCTCGCGGTCGATGGTGATGCAGAACGGCAACAGGCCCTGGCGGCGCGCTTCCAGTACCGCTTCGCGGGTGTCCTCGACGCCGTAGCGGCCTTCGTAAAGGTCCAGATCGTTGGGTTTGCCGTCGGTCACCAATAACAGCAGTTTGCGCCTTTGCTTGCAGCCGCCGAGCAGCGCGGTGGCCTGGCGGATGGCTGCGCCCATGCGTGTGTAATAGCCGGGTTTGAGCGCCTGGATGCGCCCGCGGGTGTGGTCGTCGTAGCGCTGTTTGAACGACTTGAGTTCCTGCATGCGTACCTGCTGGCGGCGCAGCGAGGAGAAACCATAGAGAGCGAAGTTGTCGCCCAGGGTCGACAGCGTTTCGCCGAACAGCAACAGGCTGTCGGTGATCACATCTATGACCTTGTGCTGGTCATCGAGGTGGGCGTCGGTGGACATCGACAGGTCGGCCAACAGCAGGCAGGCCAGGTCGCGGCGGTTGTGGCGTTGCTCCATAAACAGGCCGCGTTCGGCGCATTGGCCGTGCTGACGCTCGACGTGAAAATCCAGCCAGGCCTGCATGTCCAGCTCCGAGCCTTGGGGTTGCTGACGCAGCCACTGGCGGTCGTTGCGCAGGTGCTCGAACTGGCGACGCAGGCGCTTGGCCAGCGGTGCCAGACGCAACGGCAGCGGCTGCGCCTCGCTGCCACGCGGCACCATCATCTGCAGGTTGACGAAATTCTCGCGCAGGCTTTGCTTGCGATAGTCCCACTCCGGCAGCTTGATGCCCTCGCCCAGCGGGATATCGTCGACATCCGCCGGCGGTAGATCGAGGTGCAGCTTGAGTCCGCCGCCCTTGCGCAGCCGCTGTTTGGACAGGGCCAGTTCGTCGAGATCCTCGGCGACCCGCGCGGCATCCAGGTCTTCGCTGTCGTCCGTGCAGCGATCCAGTTCGACATGCTCGGACCAGCTGAACAGGTTCTCCAGGCGAAAGATCAACAGCCCGCCCTTGCTGGTACTTTCCTCGACCCGCTTGGCGCGCTTGGGCCCACCTTTGCTTTCGCCCGGCGGGGTTAGCAGGTTGCCCTCGCTCTCCTCGCCCAGCTCGCAGGCCTGGGGCTCGCCGCGGTTTTCCGCCGGGTACAACCACAGCGGCAGCGGCCAGGGCGCGCGTTCGCTACGGGGGAAATGCTCGACGCTACCCGGCTCGCGCAGGGCCTGACAGAGCGCCATCTCCAGCTCGGCCTCGCCCTTGCCGAGTTGGCCAGGGTCCGGGCGCAACTGCAGGTGGGCTTCGACCAGGCGCTGGTAGCGCGGTCGCAGGGCCGGATAGGTTTCCAGCAGTTCTTGGGTCCAGCGCTGGTTATCCCGCGCCCAGTGACGCATCTCCCCCGCTTGCGCGGCGAGCAACGCCAGCCAGCGATAGAGGTCCTGATTCAGCGCAACCTCGGGGTACACCGCCAGGCTGGACGGCAGACGCAGGTTATTGGCATCGCACCAGGCTACCGGCAATTGCTTGCAGGTGCCGGCCACTTGCTGCAGCAGGTTGCGCCGCAGCAGCAGATCACGGGCACTGGCCGCTTCCAGGCCGACGCCAGTGGCGCCGCCCATGGCGCGAAACAACAGCGCCAGGGGCCGACGCATGCTTTCCAGCTCGACCCGCGCCTCGGCGAAGTCGGGGCTGGCATGGCGGGTGATAAAGCGGTGCCAGACACTGCCGACCCACTCTTCCAATTCGACGGTAAAGGCCATCTGCTTCACCTCTCTGATGCCTATATCCCAATGGGTTGTTGAGGCCTGCTTCGTAGGGTGCGCCCTGCGCACCAGCGCTGGTTGCATCATCCTTGGTGCGCACGGCGCACCCTACGTATTGCGACCACTCATCCCCACCAATGCAAAAACGGCCCGCTGTACCAGCCGGGCCGAGAGTCAACTAACACTCACCACTCAGGCCGAAACGGCCAGAGCGGCTTCATCGCGGGCGGTGGCCCGACCGCGCTGCTTGAAGCTGTACAGGTAGCAGATCAAGCCGATCAGGAAGAACACCCCGGCCACCAGGCGCAGCCAGAAGAACACGGCCAACTGGTCGACGGTATTCATGAACGACAGCGCAGTGCCATCGGTCGGCAGGCGTTGCAGTTGTACCTGCACCACACCAGCGGCGGTGAGGAACAGGGTGATCGCCACCATCGACAGGGTCATCAACCAGAAGCCCCAGATCTCGATGGTCTGCGCCCGCTCGTCCGGCGCTTCGCCGAGGCCGCGCAAGCGTGGCATGGCATAGCTGATCATGGTCATCACGATCATTGCGTAGGCGCCGTAGAACGCCAGGTGACCATGGGCTGCGGTGAGCTGCGAGCCGTGGGTGTAGAAGTTCACCGGCGCCAGGGTATGCAGGAAGCCCCACACGCCAGCCCCGAAGAACGCGGTCACGGTAGTGCCCTTGGCCCACAGGGTGGCGGCGCGGTTCGGGTGTTGCCGACGCCGCTTGCCGACCATGGTGAAGGCGAACAGCACCATGGCGAAGAAGGGGATCGGTTCCATTGCCGAGAAGATCGAGCCGACCCACAACCAGACCTCGGGCGCACCTATCCAGAAGAAGTGGTGACCGGTGCCGATGATGCCGGTGATCAGGGCCATGGCAATGATCACGTAGAGCCACTTCTCGACCACTTCACGGTCCACCCCGGTGACCTTGATCAGGACGAAGGCGAGCATCGCACCCATGATCAATTCCCACACGCCTTCCACCCACAGGTGCACCACGAACCACCAGTAGTACTTGTCGCGCGCCAGGTTTTCCGGGTTGTAGAAGGAGAACAGGAAGAACACCGCCAGGCCGATCAGGCCAGTCATCATGACCATGCTGATGGTGGTCTTGCGCCCTTTGAGCAGGGTCATGCCGATGTTGTAGAGGAAGCCCAGGGCGACCACTACTATGCCCATTTTGGTGATGGTCGGCTGTTCGAGGAACTCCCGGCCCATGGTCGGCAGCAGATCGTTACCGGTCATCTTGGCCAGGCCCGCATAGGGCACGAACAAGTAGCCGAGAATGGTCAGCACACCGGCGGCAGCGAATACCCAGAACAGGATTATCGCCAGCATCGGGCTGTGCAGCTCGCGGTCCGCTTCCTCGGGAATCAGGTAGTAGGCCGCGCCCATAAAGCCGAACA
>CAMPJN010000388.1 GCA_946886875.1 uncultured Pseudomonas sp. | reverse complement strand
GGTGGACCAAAAAGGCATTTTTCTATAAGCTTCCCGCTTTAGTGTGTCCACTAAAAGTTGCGCAGAATGAATCAGATAAAAAAGCGGGATGACGGTCGATACGTCATCCCGCTTTTTTACAATCTGCGTTTGCTTCAAGCTTTGTTCGACGGAGGTTTTCTTGAGTAAGCCAGCCCTTAAACCTGCCATTCTGGCTCTAGCAGATGGCAGCATTTTTCGCGGCGAGGCCATCGGTGCCGATGGCCAAACTATTGGAGAGGTGGTTTTCAACACCGCCATGACCGGCTATCAGGAAATCCTTACCGATCCTTCCTATGCCCAGCAAATCGTCACCCTGACCTACCCGCACATCGGTAATACCGGCACCACGCCGGAGGATGCCGAATCCAATCGGGTCTGGGCCGCCGGTCTGATTATCCGCGACCTGCCGCTGACCTCCAGCAACTGGCGCAACAAGCAGCCGCTGGATGAGTACCTGAAGGAAAACGGCACTGTCGCCATCGCCGGTATCGATACCCGCCGCCTGACCCGTATCCTCCGCGAGAAGGGTTCGCAGAACGGCTGCATCCTGGTCGGCGACGATGCCACCGAAGAGAAAGCCCTGGAATTGGCGCGTAGCTTCCCCGGCCTCAAGGGTATGGACCTGGCCAAAGTGGTCAGCTGCACTGAGCGCTACGAATGGTGCTCCAGCGTGTGGAACCTGAAAGACGACAGCCACCCGGAAATCCCGGCCAGTGAGCTGCCATACCACGTGGTCGCTTACGACTACGGAGTCAAACTGAACATCCTGCGCATGCTGGTTGAACGCGGTTGCCGCGTGACAGTAGTGCCGGCGCAAACCCCGGCCAGCGATGTGCTGGCGCTGAATCCAGATGGCGTGTTCCTGTCCAATGGCCCGGGCGATCCCGAGCCCTGCGACTACGCGATCCAGGCGATCAAGGATGTGCTGGAAACCGAAATCCCGGTATTCGGCATCTGTCTCGGCCACCAGCTGCTGGCCCTGGCCTCCGGTGCCAAGACCCTGAAAATGGGCCACGGTCACCACGGTGCCAACCACCCGGTTCAGGACCTGGACACCGGCGTGGTGATGATCACAAGCCAGAACCACGGTTTCGCCGTGGACGAAGCCAGCCTGCCGAGCAATGTGCGGGCGATTCACAAGTCGCTGTTCGACGGTTCCCTGCAGGGTATCGAGCGTACCGACAAGGACGCCTTCAGCTTCCAGGGTCACCCCGAAGCGAGCCCCGGCCCAGCCGATGTGGCGCCGCTGTTCGACCGTTTTATCGAAGCCATGGCCAAGCGCCGTTAAGCCAGCCGACTGACCCAGGATTCGAGAGAGAGAAAATGCCAAAGCGTACAGACATTAAAAGCATCCTGATCCTCGGCGCCGGCCCGATCGTTATCGGCCAGGCCTGCGAGTTCGATTATTCCGGTGCGCAAGCCTGTAAAGCCCTGAAAGAAGAGGGCTACCGGGTCATCCTGGTGAACTCCAACCCGGCCACCATCATGACCGACCCGGCCATGGCCGACGCCACCTATATCGAGCCGATCAAGTGGTCCACTGTGGCCAAGATCATCGAGAAGGAGCGCCCGGACGCCCTGCTGCCGACCATGGGCGGCCAGACCGCGCTGAACTGCGCACTGGATCTGGAAAAGCACGGCGTACTGGAAAAATTCGGTGTGGAAATGATCGGTGCCAACGCCGACACCATCGACAAGGCCGAAGACCGTTCGCGCTTCGACAAGGCGATGAAAGACATCGGCCTGGCCTGCCCGATTTCCGGCATCGCCCATAACATGGAAGAAGCCTACGGCGTGCTGGAGAAGGTTGGCTTCCCCTGCATCATCCGTCCCTCCTTCACCATGGGCGGCACCGGTGGCGGCATCGCCTACAACCGCGAAGAATTCGAAGAAATCTGCGCCCGCGGTATCGATCTGTCGCCGACCAGCGAATTGCTGATCGACGAATCGCTGATCGGCTGGAAGGAATACGAGATGGAGGTGGTCCGCGACAAGAAGGACAACTGCATCATCGTCTGCGCCATCGAAAACTTCGACCCGATGGGCGTGCACACCGGTGACTCGATCACCGTGGCGCCGGCGCAAACCCTGACCGACAAGGAATACCAGATCCTGCGTAACGCCTCCCTGGCGGTATTGCGCGAGATCGGCGTGGAAACCGGCGGCTCCAACGTGCAGTTCGGCATCTGCCCGAACACCGGCCGTATGGTCGTCATCGAGATGAACCCACGGGTATCGCGTTCCTCGGCACTGGCCTCCAAGGCTACCGGCTTCCCGATCGCCAAGATCGCCGCCAAGTTGGCTGTGGGGTACACCCTCGACGAGTTGAGCAACGACATCACCGGCGGCCGCACCCCGGCCTCGTTCGAGCCGGCCATCGACTATGTCGTGACCAAGATCCCGCGCTTCGCCTTCGAGAAATTCCCCAAGGCCGACGCCCGTCTGACCACTCAAATGAAGTCGGTCGGCGAAGTTATGGCCATCGGTCGCACCTTCCAGGAATCCATGCAGAAAGCCCTGCGCGGCCTGGAAGTCGGTGTGTCCGGCTTCGATCCGATTCTCGATCTGAGCGATCCGGAAGCCGAAAGCATTCTCAAGCGCGAGCTGATAGTGCCGGGCGCCGACCGCATCTGGTATCTGGCCGACGCCTTCCGCGCTGGCAAGACCGTCGCGGAAATCTTCGAGCTGACCAACATCGACGAATGGTTCCTGGTGCAGATCGAGGACCTGATCAAGGACGAAGAGCGGATCAAGACCCTGAGCCTGGCCAGCATCGACCGCGATCTGATGTACAAGCTCAAGCGCAAAGGCTTCTCCGATATCCGCCTGGCCAAGCTGCTCGGCATCTCCGAGAAGAGCCTGCGCAGCCACCGCCACAAGCTGAAAGTGCTGCCGGTGTACAAGCGCGTCGACACCTGCGCCGCCGAGTTCGCCAGCGACACCGCCTATATGTATTCGACCTACGAGGAAGAGTGCGAGGCTGCGCCGTCTAACCGCGACAAGATCATGATTCTCGGTGGCGGCCCCAATCGTATCGGTCAGGGTATCGAGTTCGACTACTGCTGCGTACACGCCGCACTGGCGCTGCGTGAAGACGGTTACGAGACCATCATGGTCAACTGCAACCCGGAAACCGTCTCCACCGACTACGACACCTCCGACCGCCTGTACTTCGAGCCGGTAACCCTGGAAGACGTGCTGGAAATCGTCCGCGTCGAGCAGCCGAAAGGCGTGATCGTGCAGTACGGCGGCCAGACCCCGCTGAAGATCTGCCGCGCCCTGGAAGAGGCCGGTGTGCCGATCATCGGCACCTCGCCGGACGCCATCGACCGCGCCGAAGACCGCGAGCGCTTCCAGCAGATGGTCCAGCGCCTGCACCTGCGTCAGCCGCCGAACTGCACCGCGCGCAGTGAAGAAGAAGCGCTGGCCGCGTCCAAGGTCATCGGTTACCCGCTGGTGGTGCGCCCGTCCTATGTACTGGGCGGCCGGGCGATGGAAATCGTCTACCAAGAAGAAGAGCTCAAGCGTTATATGCGTGAAGCAGTGAAGGTGTCGAACGACAGCCCGGTGCTGCTCGACCACTTCCTCAACTGCGCCATCGAAGTCGATATCGATGCCATCTGCGACGGCGAGACCGTGGTGATCGGCGCGATCATGCAGCACATCGAACAGGCCGGCGTGCACTCCGGCGATTCGGCCTGCTCGCTGCCGCCGTATTCGCTGCCGGCGCATATCCAAGACGAGATCCGCGACCAGGTCAAGAAAATGGCCCTGGAACTCGGCGTGGTCGGCCTGATGAACGTGCAGATGGCGGTGCAGGGCGAAGATATCTTCGTTATCGAAGTCAACCCGCGCGCCTCGCGTACCGTGCCCTTCGTCTCCAAGTGCATCGGCATTTCCCTGGCGATGCTCGGTGCCCGGGTGATGGCCGGCAAGACCCTGGCCGAAGTCGGTTTCACCGAGGAAATCATCCCCAACTTCTACAGCGTCAAGGAAGCGGTGTTCCCGTTCGCCAAGTTCCCTGG
>CAMPJN010000387.1 GCA_946886875.1 uncultured Pseudomonas sp. | reverse complement strand
AGCGGCAAGATAGACGGCTCCAGCCGGGCAAAATAAAGCGCTGAAATGCCGCCGGAACAACAGAATTGTGATGCTCGCAACATTGCCTGCGGCATAACCCATCGGCGGCCGACAAAGCGGCGCGGCGATTTTGCCCGCCAGCCTGTTATTATCGGCCGACTTTTTCCGCCTTGCAGGTCGCCTCGGGCGATTGGATAGCTTCTCCGCTGTCCGAGCCCCGTGGTCCGACCCGCCTGTTTTAGCGCATCAGCCGAGCGAAGCCCATGAGCACCGAAAAAACCAACCAATCCTGGGGCGGCCGCTTCAGCGAACCCGTCGACGCCTTCGTCGCCCGCTTCACCGCCTCCGTCGAGTTCGACAAGCGCCTTTACCGCCACGACATCATGGGCTCGATCGCCCATGCGACCATGCTGGCCAAGGTCGGCGTGCTGACCGACGCCGAACGCGACGCCATCGTCGAGGGTTTGACCCAGATCCAGGGCGAGATCGAAGCCGGCCAGTTTGACTGGCGCGTCGACCTGGAAGACGTGCACATGAACATCGAAGCGCGCCTTACCGATCGCATCGGTGTTACCGGCAAGAAGCTGCACACCGGCCGTAGCCGTAACGATCAGGTCGCCACCGATATCCGTTTGTGGCTGCGCGACGAGATCGACCTGATCCTGGCCGAGATCACCCGACTGCAACAGGGCTTGCTGGAGCAGGCCGAGCGCGAAGCGGCGACCATCATGCCCGGCTTCACTCACCTGCAGACCGCGCAACCGGTGACCTTCGGCCATCATCTGCTGGCCTGGTTCGAAATGCTCAGCCGCGATTACGAGCGCCTGGTCGATTGCCGCAAACGCACCAATCGCATGCCCCTGGGCTCGGCGGCACTGGCCGGCACCACCTACCCGATCGAGCGCGAGGTCACCGCGCAGTTGCTCGGCTTCGACGCCGTCGGCGGCAACTCGCTGGACGGCGTGTCGGATCGCGACTTCGCCATCGAATTCTGCGCCGCGGCCTCCATCGCCATGATGCACCTGTCGCGCTTCTCCGAAGAGCTGGTGCTGTGGACCAGCGCGCAGTTCCAGTTCATCGATCTGCCGGACCGCTTCTGCACCGGCAGCTCGATCATGCCGCAGAAAAAGAATCCCGACGTACCGGAGCTGGTACGCGGCAAGACCGGCCGGGTATTCGGCGCGCTGATGGGCCTGCTGACCCTGATGAAGGGCCAACCGCTGGCCTACAACAAGGACAACCAGGAAGACAAGGAACCGCTGTTCGACGCCGCCGACACCCTGCGCGACTCGTTACGCGCCTTCGCCGACATGATCCCGGCGATCAAACCCAGGCACGCGATCATGCGTGAAGCGGCGCTGCGCGGTTTCTCCACCGCCACCGATCTGGCCGACTACCTGGTGCGCAAGGGCCTGCCGTTCCGTGACTGCCACGAAATCGTCGGCCATGCGGTGAAATACGGCGTCGACAGCGGCAAGGATCTGGCCGAGATGAGCCTGGACGAGCTGCGCCAGTTCAGCGATCAGATCGAGCAGGACGTGTTCGCCGTGCTGACCCTGGAAGGTTCGGTGAATGCCCGCGACCATATCGGCGGCACAGCGCCGAAACAGGTTCTTGCTGCAGTCACACGCGGCCAGGCGCTGCTGGCCAGCCGTTGAGCCTTATCGACTATCCGGGCCGGATCAGCCGGCCCGTTTTCCCCGCTGCCGCTCAATGCCAGCCATGCGCGCACTAGCGCTTCTGTTAGGCCTGCTGCTCAGCCCCGCCGTTGCGCTGGCCGAACCGCATTGCCCGCAGCCGCTGCGCGTCGGTATTTCACAGATCGGCTACAGCTACTACCTGCGCGAGGACGGCACGCCAGCGGGCTCCTCGTTCGATTTCTACGACGAACTCGCTCGCCGCAGCGGCTGCGTTTTCACCCTGGTGCCGCAGCCACGCATACGCGCCTGGCACGACACCGAGCAGCGCCATCTGGATATCGTTTCGCCAACCTTTCGCACCTCCGAGCGCGACCAGTACGGCCAGTTCGTCGAGTATTTCCGCAACCGCAACGACATCATCATCCATCGTAGCCAGAGCCCGCATATCGACTCGCTGGAGCAATTGCTGGCCGCCCCCGGGATCACCATCGGCCTGGTCCGCGGTCACGCCAATGGCCCCTACTTCGACGAGCGCCTGCAAGCGCTGATGACGACCCCGCGTATCCAGCTGTCGCCTAACGCGCACAATGTCTTCCTCAGGCTACGTGCCGGGCGCATCCAGGCGACGCTGATGACCGCCGGGCTCTATCAGAAGGAGCTGGATGACCTGGCGCTCGGCGACCAGGTGCGCATCATCCAGGTGCCACAGGCGGACGCCCTGCCCATCGGCCTGTACCTGTCGCGCCTGACCCTGGCGCCGGCCACCATCGATTGGCTGAGCCGGCACGTGCGGGCGATGGTCGACGACGGCACCTTGCGCACCCTGCTCAGCCGGCGTCATGGCAAGCCCCTGACCGAACGTTTCTATGCGCCGATCAAATCACCATAGGCGCGGCAGCCGCCTGGGGTTACTCTCGCCCTGGAGCCATGCTGCGACCCGACGCCCTTTATCCTGAGGAGCCCCTTATGCAGGAACAAGACGACGATAACGATGAGGTCTTCGCCGGCAACGTATTGATCGAGGCCATCGAGAATCAGATCGAAAGCGGCGAGCCCGCCGCCACCAGGGCAACCCTGAATAAACTGACTCTGGTCGGTTATCCGCGCGAGGAAATCCTCGAATTGATGGCCGTGGTTCTATCCGACGAAATCCAAGCCATGCTCGCCGCCAACCGGCCATTCGACGGAGCCCGCTACGAACAACTGCTGCGCGCATTGCCGGACCTGCCTGAAGAACCCACATGAACGGCCGGCCGGGGAAATTTCTCGCGCACATGTCATCGAACTCTGCACAAGGGTCGATGCCTCGCTACACTGCAGACAGTCCGCGCCGGATCGATTGCGCAGGCCATGCCACTCGGGCTTTTCGCCCCCTACCCACAAGAACCCGGAGCACCTATGTCTTTCACCCCTGAGCTGGTTGCTGAACTGGAACTTCTTTCCCTGTACAACCTCGCCAACATCCAGGAAGGCCTCAAGGTTCATCATATTGCCGCGCCGCAGGCGATTGCCGCGGCCAAACGTCTTCACGAAAAGGGCCTGACCACCCAACCGGACGGCGGTTACCTGACCAGCCTGGGCCTGGATGCCGCCGAGCACGCACAAGGCCTGCTGACCATCCTCAACGTCACCGAAACGGTCTGACCCGCAAAGCCGGCCCGCGCCTTGCCAGCGAACAAGGCGCCGGGCACCCGGGCGCTATATACAGGGTCTCGCCCAGCGCGGCCCACTGTTGGCGTGCGCGCCCTATTCGTGGCCGCCCCGCCTGATCGTTTCAGCCCATTGCCGTACAGAGCTTTAGCATGAGTCGCTCCCAGGAAATCCGTCCGAACATCGACGAGGGCATCGACCGCAAGGTCCTCACCCAACTGCGCGCGCGCTTTTTGCAGATCAACCACGGTCGCCTGCAACGGGCCATGCAGGCCTTATCGACGCGCCAGCAACTGGTTCTGAAGCTGCTGCCACTGCTGTTCCACGTCAATCATCCGCTGCTGCCGGGCTATGTCTCCGGGCTCACCCCGGCCGGTGTCAGCGGCTTCGAGCCGGACGAGCAACTGCTCGCCGAGGCCCAGCGCCTGACCCGCTCCTTCGCCTATAAAGCCCAGCGCGGCAAGCAGGCGCTGCCGATCCACGGCCTGTTCCTGATGGGCAGCCTCGGCACTGTCGCCCAGGACGAGCAAAGCGACATGGACATGTGGGTCTGCCATGCGCCCAACCTCAGCGCCCAGCAACTCGGCGAGCTGCGCAAGAAATGCGACCACCTGGAAATCTGGGCCGCGACCCAGGGCGCCGAAGCACACTTCTTTCTGGTCGACCCAGCGCGCTTCACCGTGGGCGACCGCGAGGCCAAGCTGACCTCGGATGACTGCGGTACCACCCAGCACTATCTGCTGCTCGACGAGTTCTACCGCACGGCGATCTGGCTGG
>CAMPJN010000386.1 GCA_946886875.1 uncultured Pseudomonas sp. | reverse complement strand
TGACGGCATGACCCAGATGGCAATTACCCGCGACCGCACCACCCCAGCCCGCCGCTTGCAAGCCGAGCGTCTGCTGGGCGCCAACGCTCTGCGCGAGGCGCAAGCCCTGCGCTTTCGGGTATTCAGCAGCGAGTTCGACGCCAAGCTCAAGGGCGCCGAATGGGGTCTGGACATGGACGATTACGATATCCACTGCCAGCACATCGGCGTACGCGACCTGAACAGCGGCGAACTGGTCGCCACCACCCGCCTGCTCGATCACCAGGCCGCTGCCGGCCTCGGGCGTTTCTACAGCGAAGAGGAATTCAGCCTCGACGGCCTCGCCCACCTGCAAGGGCCGGTATTGGAAATAGGCCGCACCTGCGTGGCCCCGGCCTACCGCAACGGCGCGACCATCGCCGTGCTCTGGAGCGAGCTGGCCGAAGTGCTCAACGAGGGCGGTTATCGCTACCTGATGGGCTGCGCCAGCATCCCCATGCAGGACGGCGGCATCCAGGCCCAGGCGATCATGCAGCGCCTGCGCGAGCGCTATCTGTGCACCGAACACCTGCGCGCCGAACCGAAGAACCCGCTGCCGGCGCTGGATGTGCCGGGCAACGTCATCGCCGAAATGCCGCCGCTGCTCAAGGCCTATATGCGTCTGGGCGCGAAGATCTGCGGCGAGCCGTGCTGGGACGAGGACTTCCAGGTCGCCGACGTGTTTATCCTGCTCAAGCGCGACGAGTTGTGCCCACGCTATGCCCGGCACTTCAAGGCCGCGGTTTAACGCTGCTGTTGTAGGTTGGCGCTGAGGAACGAAGCCCAACAGGATGGTTGAGTTGGGCTTCGTTCCTCAGCCAGCGTGGCCCGGCCCAACCTACAGATCCGCCTTGCGCCTGTCGCACTTGCCTGGAGCGCCGACACGCTGTAAACAGTGCCGCGCTGTCGTATTTGCCCGTTGGAGTGGCCGATGAAGAAACTGCGTTTGTACCTGCGTCTGCTGCGTTTGCTGGCGGTGATCGCCCTCGGCGCCACGCTTGCTGCCGGCGTCAGCCTGTTGGAACGCCTGGTGCACCACGACCTGATGCCGACCCGCCAACGCCTGACCCGTTGGTTCCTCGCCCGTCTGGCCGCGGCCCTGCCGTTTCGCCTGACGGTCGAGGGCGAGCTGCCGCAACAGCCGATGCTGTGGGTCAGTAACCACGTGTCCTGGACCGATATCCCGCTGCTCGGCATGCTCGCGCCGCTGTCCTTTCTGTCCAAGGCCGAGGTGCGCGCCTGGCCGGTGGCCGGTTGGCTGGCGCACAAGGCCGGCACCCTGTTTATCCGCCGCGGCGCGGGCGACAGCGAGTGGGTCAACCGTCAGCTCAATCGCCATCTGCAGCGCGGTCGTCATTTACTGATCTTCCCCGAGGGCACCACCACCGACGGCCTGGCCCTGCGCACCTTTCACGGCCGTTTGCTGAGCAGCGCGATCGATAGCGGCGTGGCCGTGCAACCGGTGGCGATCCGTTATCTGCGTGACGGCCAGCCGTGCAGCGTGGCGCCCTTTATCGGCGACGACGACATGCTCTCGCATTTGCTGCGCCTGCTCGACAGCGAGCGGGCGGAGGTGCAGGTTCAACTGCTGGCACCGATCGCCAGCCGCGACCTCAGCCGCAATGCCCTGGCCCGCCAGGCGCAACAGGCGGTCAGCGTGGCGCTGTTTGGTGAAGCGCCAGTAGACGCCGGCGAAAGCCAAGCGGCTTAAACTTTCAGCCGCTCTTGCTCGCAGGCGACAAAGGCCTGTAGCTCCGGATAGAACTGCTGAAAGTCCGTCAGCAGCGGTTGATACAGCCGCTCCAGTTCGGCCATGGCGCCATCCAGCCCCGCGGGCCGCGACAGACGCCGCTGCATACCCAACAGCACCCGCTCCAGCACCCGGAAATCGGCATAACTGCCCAACCAATCCTGGGCCGCCATGCGTGGGGCGATCAGCGCCAGGCGCTCGGGCAGCGCCGGCTCTGCGGCCAGCACCCGATACACCCGCCCGGTGAGCGACGGCAAGGGCTCGGCAACGTAATCGGCCCAGTTCAGCGCCAGGCAATGGTCGAAAAAGATATCCAGGAGAATCCCGGCATAACGCCGCCGTTCCACGGGAAAGCGCGCGCGGGACTGCATTTGCAGCGGGTGGCTGTCGGTGAATACATCGATACGCCGATGCAGGCGGATCGCCGCTTCGATATCCGCCGGCCAGCGCCCGGCGAGCGGCCCTTTGACGAAATCGCCATACAGGCTACCGAGCAGTTGCGCCGGCGCATCGCCGCCGAGTTGAAGGTGAGCGAGGTAGTTCATTGCATCATCATCGCAGTCGATCATCACTATCTGGGCAAACGATCTGCATATCGTCAGGCGCCGCTATAAGGTTCGCTGCAGCGCGATACGCACTGTATCGCAATCCCCGATCCCGCTGATGGAAGCACGCTTATGACCACCTTATTCGACCCCATAACAATCGGCGATCTGCAATTGAAAAACCGCATCGTCATGGCGCCGCTGACCCGCTGCCGTGCCGACGAAGGCCGCGTACCCAACGCGCTGATGGCCGAATACTACGTGCAGCGCGCCTCGGCCGGCTTGATCATCAGCGAGGCCACTTCGGTCACGCCGATGGGCGTCGGTTACCCGAATACCCCGGGCATCTGGTCGGATGCGCAAGTTCGCGGCTGGAGCAATATCACCAAGGCGGTGCATAACGCCGGCGGCAAGATCGTCCTGCAGCTCTGGCATGTCGGCCGTATCTCCGACCCCAGCTACCTCAACGGCGCGGCGCCAGTGGCACCGAGCGCCATCGCCGCCAAGGGCCATGTCAGCCTGCTACGCCCGGAACGCCCTCTCCCAGTACCGCGCGCCCTGGAAACCGAAGAAATCGACGATATCGTCGAGGCCTATCGCCAAGGCGCGGAAAACGCCAAGGCCGCCGGCTTCGATGGCGTGGAGATCCACGGCGCCAATGGTTACCTGCTCGACCAATTCCTCCAGGACAGCAGCAACAAGCGCAGCGACCGCTACGGCGGCAGCCTGGAAAACCGCGCACGTCTGCTGCTCGAGGTCACCGATGCGGTGGTCTCGGTATGGGGCGCCGGCCGGGTCGGTATGCACCTGTCGCCACGGGCCGATTTGCACGACATGGGCGACTCCAACCGTGCGGAAACCTTCACCTATGTCGCCAGCGAGCTGGGTAAACGCGGCATCGCCTTTATCTGCGCCCGCGAACGCGCCGCCGACGACAGCCTGACGCCGAGCCTGAAGCAGGCATTCGGCGGTGTCTTCATCGCCAACGAAGGCTTCACCAAGGAGCTGGGCAACGCCTGGCTGCAAAGCGGCAAAGCCGATGCGGTGGCCTTCGGCGTGCCCTTTATCGCCAATCCGGACCTGCCGGCCCGGCTGGCGCAGGACGCACCGCTCAACCCACCGCGCCCGGAAGGCTTCTATGGGTCGGGGGCGGTCGGCTATATCGACTATCCGACGCTGTAACGAAGGCGGCGCTTACCTGTAGGAGCGGCCTTGGCCGCGATGGAATTGGTGCTGAGCCGCGAGCGCGATGTTGGGCTTCGCAGGCTCAGCGCCAACCTACGGAGAAAACCCGTGTAACGAAAAAGGCCGCTCGAATGAGCGGCCTTTTTCGTTACGACGCGGTCAGCGTGACCCGCTCAGCAGGATGCGCCTAACGCGCGTCTATCTGCTGCTGCAGGTTACGGATCTGCGCTTGCAGGGTATTGACGTTGCGGGTCATCTGCGCGCGGAAGGCGTCGAATTCGGCCGGGTTGCTGCTGGCGGCCGGGCGGGTTTCCAGGTCGCTTTTCAGCACCAGGATGTCCTGCTCGATACGGGCGATGGCCGGGTTCGGGTTGCCGATTTTCTTCAACGCCTCGACTTCGCCACTCAGGCTTTTCAGCTGGCCTTCGAACTTGCCGCTATCGGCCATCGCGGTTTTCAACGCCGCCTGCTGGCTCTTCAGCGTCGCCTGCTCGCTGCCGAGGGTTGTCTGGCTGCCTTCGAACTTGCTCACCGCGCCTTGCTGAGCTTTCAGCTCGCCAGCCAATTGCTCG
>CAMPJN010000385.1 GCA_946886875.1 uncultured Pseudomonas sp. | reverse complement strand
GGGTGGAGAAGACCACCACCTCGATCATCCTGTCGTGCAAGATCGATCGCGGCGGTCGGTTGTAAGCGGGGCTTGGGTTGATCCGCCGCCGTTTTAAACAGCAGCGGATCAGCGGTTGTTACTCGCTTGATTGCTGCTGCAGCGCCTGGGTGCGGATCTGATCCAGACTTTGCCGCGGCGTCAGCGCCTGCGGGTCGACGCGGATCTCGATCAATGCCGCCTTGCCAGCCTGTTCCGCCCGAACGAATGCGCCAGCGAACTCGGCGGTGGCCTGCACCACCTCGGCATGCAGACCATAGGCGCGAGCCAGGGCGGCGAAGTCGGGATTGTGCAATGCAGTGCCGGATACTCGCCCTGGGTAGTGGCGCTCCTGATGCATGCGGATGGTGCCGTACATGCCGTTGTTGACCACGATAAAAATCACCCGCGCGTCATGCTGTATGGCTGTGGCCAGTTCCTGGCCGTTCATCATAAAACAGCCGTCGCCAGCGAAGCTCAGCACCCGGCGACCGGGCATAGCCAGCGCAGCGGCAATGGCCGCCGGCACGCCGTAACCCATGGAGCCGTTGGTGGGCGCCAATTGGCTGCGAAAGTGTCGGTATTGATAGAAGCGGTGCAGCCAGATCGCATAGTTGCCCGCGCCATTGCAGAGAATGGCGTCCTCGGGCAGGTGCTCGCGCAGCCATGCGATAATCTCGCCCATCTGCACCGCGCCGGGGGCGCGTGGGCATTCGAGATTGGCGCGGTATGCCTTGTTCAGTTGGCCGATCCAAGCGCCATTGCGTTCGGCCGGTGCGGCCGGTAGTTCGGCGGCCTGGCTGGCGAATGCGGCCATGCCACTGGCGATCGCCAGGGTTGGCTGGTAAACCCGGCCCAATTCCTCCAGGCCGGCGTGTACATGAATCAGGCGCTGACGTGGCGTCGGAATATCCAACAGGCTGTAGCCGCTGCTACTCACTTCGCCCAATCGGCTGCCGACTACCAACAACAGATCCGCATTTTTTACCGCCTGAACCAGCTCGGCGCTGGCGGCCAGGCCGAGGTCGCCGGCGTACTGCGTATGGCAGTTGTCGAACAGATCCTGGCGGCGGAACGACAAGGCCACCGGCAGGCGCTGCTTTTCCGCAAAGCGGCGGATAGCGGCGACTGCCGCGGCG
The DNA here is from genome assembly GCA_946886875.1 of uncultured Pseudomonas sp. Next base: position 2,927 of record CAMPJN010000385.1, on the reverse strand, counting down.
TCCCAACCGCCACCGCCGAGAATCAGCAATGGACGCTCGGCTTCCGCCAGCAATGCTTGCATCTGCACCAATTGGGTGCTGCCGGGTTGGCTGTGAATTGGCTGGCTGGGCAGCGCATCGGCGACCGTCACCGATTCGGTCAGCATGTCCTCCGGCAATACCACCACGACCGGGCCGGGGCGGCCGCTGATCGCACGCTGGAACGCCTGGGCCAGCAGCTCCGGCAGGCGTCGCGGATCGTCGATCTGCACCACCCATTTGGCTAGCGGCGCGTACATCTGCCGGTAGTCGACTTCCTGAAAGGCTTCGCGGGTCTGCTGATCGCGGGCCACCTGGCCGATAAACAACAGCATTGGCGTGGAGTCCTGGAAGGCCGTATGCACGCCAACCGAAGCGTTGGTCGCCCCAGGGCCGCGAGTGACCATACACACCCCCGGTTTGCCGGTGAGCTTGGCGTGGGCTTCGGCCATATAGGCCGCACCGCCTTCCTGGCGGCACACCACCAGGTCGATCTGCTCGCGGGCATCGTGCAGGGCGTCGAGTACCGCCAGGTAGCTTTCGCCAGGTACGCAAAATACGCGCTCGACCGCATTGAGGCGCAGCGTATCGACCAGTATTTGTCCGCCGCTACGCGGTTTAAGGCATGAGTTCACAGGGCTCTCCTTGAGCGTCGAGCGCCTGTCAGGCGCAGGGAAGTCTGGACCTGGTTACCTGCAGATGCGGCGAGGCCGTGATCTTCAGGGTATGGAATAGGTATCTGCCCGCCTAAGCGGACAGATGGGGCCAGCTTAGGCGGCTTCCAGGTTCTGTACGGCGTTTTCCTCGTAGGCCTTGCCGAAGCGGTTGGCGAGGAAGTCATCGAGGGATACCTGTTCCTGGCTGATAAAGCCGGACTGCGGCAACTGTTTGGCGCGGAACAGATCCAGCGCGGCACAGATGCCCGCGGCGGTGGTGATCTGGATGGCGCTGGTAACCCGGCCGTTGCGCACATCGGCGAAGATCTTGCGGCTGAACACCTGCTGCACCAGCTTGCCGTCCTTTAGCCCGCTGACGGTGACGAACACCAGCACCACGTCCTGCATGGTGCTCGGCACGGCGCCGCGCAGGATGTCCTTGAGCTTTTCCTGGTTGTCGGAAAGACGCAGGTCCTCCAGCAGGAACTTCATCAGATCGCGATGGCCCGGATAACGCACGGTCTTGTAGTCCAGGGTTTCGACATGATCCTTGAGGGTTTCGCACAGGGTGCCGAGGCCGCCGGAGGTGTTGAAGGCTTCGTACTCGACGCCGTCGAGGGAGAAGTGCTCCAGGCCTTCGAGCGCTTGCACCAGTTGCAGGCGACCATTGCGGATGGCCTCGCACGGGTGGCAGTACTCGTTGACCAGGCCGTCGACGCTCCAGGTCAGGTTGTATTTCAGCGAGTTGGTGGGGAATTCCGGTAGGGCGCCGACGCGCATCTTCACTTCGCGCACCTTGTCGAAACGGCTGGCCAGGGAATGCGCGGCAATGCCGATAAAGCCCGGAGCCAGGCCGCACTGCGGCATAAAGGCGACCGAGGCGTCCTTGGCCAATTCCATGATGGTCTTGGTCGCGTGCACGTCTTCGGTCAGGTCGAAGTAATGGGTGTTGCTGTTCTTCGCGGCTTTGGCCACGCCTATGGCCATGTGGTAGGGCAGCGCGTTGAGCACTGCATCCTGATTGGCCATGGCCTGTTCAAGGGCAACGCCGTCGGCGGAGTCGAGCTCGAGGGTGGCGATCCCCAGTTCGGCGATAGCGCTGAGGGAGGCGGCATCGCGGTCGGCTACTACGACCTGGTAGTCGCCGCTGTTGTGCAGCAGTTGCGCGATGGTATAGCCGATGTGGCCAGCGCCAAGCAGGAGTACGTTCATTGTTGTTATCTCCAGAGTTCGGGTGAGGACGCAGCCAGTCTAGAGAGCGCTTTATCCGACAATAAGACGTGAAAAGTAGCAATTCGATGATCGCCTGCTGCTTTATGACGAACAGGCGATGCGATTTGCAGCGATACCCGTTCTGGTGCCTTGTGCGTCATTGTCTGGCATGGTGTTTACTCAAAGCAGTGATTGCCTTTAGCGGATACCAGAACGCCTCTATGTATAAAGACCTGAAGTTCCCCGTGCTTATCGTGCATCGCGACATCAAGGCCGACACCGTAGCCGGCGACCGGGTGCGCGCCATTGCCCAGGAGCTGGAACAGGACGGCTTCACCATTCTTTCCACCGCCAGTTCCGCCGAAGGCCGTATCGTCGCCTCCACTCACCATGGGTTGGCCTGCATCCTGGTGGCCGCCGAAGGGGCGGGAGAGAACAAGCACCTGCTGCAGGACATGGTTGAGCTGATGCGCATTGCGCGCCGGCGTGCGCCGCAGCTGCCGATCTTCGCCCTCGGCGAGCAGGTGACCATCGAGAACGCGCCGGCCGAGGCCATGGCCGATCTCAACCAGTTGCGTGGCATCCTTTATCTGTTCGAAGACACCGTGCCCTTTCTCGCCCGGCAAGTGGCCCGCGCCGCGCGCAATTATCTGGATGGCTTGCTGCCACCATTCTTCAAGGCCCTGGTGCAGCACACCGCGCAGTCCAACTATTCCTGGCACACGCCTGGCCACGGCGGCGGTGTGGCCTACCGCAAGAGCCCGGTGGGCCAGGCCTTCCACCAGTTCTTCGGTGAGAACACCTTGCGCTCCGATTTGTCGGTTTCGGTGCCGGAACTCGGCTCGCTGCTCGATCACACCGGCCCCCTGGCCGAGGCAGAAGCGCGGGCAGCGCGCAATTTCGGCGCCGACCACACTTACTTCGTGATCAATGGCACCTCGACGGCGAACAAGATCGTCTGGCATTCCATGGTCGGTCGCGACGATCTGGTGCTGGTCGATCGCAACTGCCACAAGTCGATCCTCCATTCGATCATCATGA
>CAMPJN010000384.1 GCA_946886875.1 uncultured Pseudomonas sp. | reverse complement strand
GCACCCAGGTGGTCGAACTCGGCCCGGTCAACGCCACCATCCACCAGATCAACGAACGGGTGCTGGCCAGCGATCTGGATGTGCTGACCGATATCTACTATGAAACCCTCGTGAAATTGCTCGCCTGATGCTCACCTGCCCCATCTGCCAAGGCGCGCTTAGCGCAGTCGATAACGGCGTGGTCTGCCTCGCCGGGCATCGCTTCGACCGCGCGCGCCAGGGCTATCTGAACCTGTTGCCGGTGCAGCACAAGAACAGCCGCGACCCCGGCGATAACGCCGCCATGGTCGAGGCGCGCCGGCGTTTTCTCGACGGCGGCCATTACGCGCCGCTGGCCAAGCGCCTGGCCGAACTGGCCGCCGAGCAAGTGCCGCAGCGCTGGCTGGATATCGGTTGCGGCGAAGGTTATTACACCGAACAAATCGCCGCCGCCCTGCCCCAGGCAGAAGGCTACGCCCTAGATATCTCTCGCGAGGCGATCAAACGCGGCTGCAAGCGCGCCCCGCAGCTCAGCTGGCTGGTGGCGAGCATGGCGCGGGTGCCACTGGCCGACGCCAGTTGCCAGTTGCTCGCCAGCGTATTCAGCCCACTCGATTGGCAGGAGGCCAAACGCCTGCTCGCCCCTGGCGGCGGTCTGCTGCGCATGGGTCCGACCCGTGTGCACTTGATGGAGCTGCGGCAGAAGCTGTATGACGAAGTGCGCGACTACGACGATCAGAAGCACCTGGAACTGATCCCAGACGGCATGCGCCTGGCCCACAGCGAAACCCTGACCTTCCCGTTGCAACTGAGCAGCAGCGAAGCCCGCGCCGACCTGCTGGCGATGACCCCACACGGCTGGCGCGCCAGCGCCGAACGACGCGCCATGGTAATCGCTGAACCCTTAGAGGTGACGGTTGCCATACGCTACGATTGGATCGAGAAAATCTAGGTTCTCTAGGATAAAAATGACCATGCGCCAACCGGATATCGAGATCTACCTGAAGGACGCCGACCACCTCGCCATCGCCACCTGGCTCAGCGAAGCGCTCGGCCCCTGCACGCCCTGGCAGCAAAAGGGCCAGACCTTCAAATGCCGCGCCGGTGATATCCCGGTGGTCTGGCTGCCCAAGGCCGTGGGCAAATGGCACAGCCTCTACCTGGAAAGCGACGCCACCCCCTGGGACGACGACCTGGCTTGCGCCCAGGCCGCATTCGCTGCGCTCGGCGTCGAAGTGCGCTGCGCCCCCGGCGGCTGGCAGGAAGAGGAAAGCGACGAACAAGCCGACCGCTGGATGCGCATCAGCGCCGATGGCGTCGAAGAAATCACCTGGCGTACCGGTTAAAACGTAGCCCCCGGATGCAATCCGGGAGCGCTTTGTCGGTGCAGGATTTCCCCGGATTTCATCCGGGCTACCAATACCGCCGGCGTTTTTCACCATCCGAACTTAAACGAGTGACCCAAGGTGGAAGGGGCTTCAGCCGCGACAGCCACCGCACGAAGCTCGCCGCTGAAGCGCCTCCCACAGTTTGATCGTTCCTCACGCTCCAGTGTGGGAACGATCATTACAAGACCGAGAAGCTGTACAACAAGAAAGCCCGTCATCGACGGGCTTTCTTGTCTCTGCTCAGGTCAGGGCTTAAAGCGCGGAAACGTCTTCCGCCTGCAAGCCTTTCTGACCCTGGGTAACGCTGTATTCGACCTTCTGCCCTTCGACCAGGGTGCGGTGGCCTTCGCCGCGGATCGCGCGAAAGTGCACGAATACATCGGCACCGCTTTCCCGCTGGATAAAGCCATAGCCCTTGGAATCATTGAACCACTTGACGGTTCCAGTCTCACGATCAGCCATTACTACTGTCTCCCAACTCGCGATTTTTTATTGTGACGCAAAGACGTACCACGCCTCGACGGGCTTCGAGTATAGAACAAGAGTTTTACCTGGCCAGCCCGGCCTTATTGTTGGCTGGTGGATGAAAAAGACTTCATCCACCCTATCCAACAGCATCCCCACGCGGTCGCTTCGACGTGAACAGCTCATAACATCTTTGTCGGGTTACGCGGCGGCCAACGGCGATGTCGCTGCTTGAACCACAGTAATCGCCGCTAACCCGACCTACCTTTAACACGCCGTACCAGCCGGGATCGGTCAACCGTGCTTACGCCGGCGCCACAACCACAGCGCCAATACGCCGAAGGTCAGAATCACCGGCACCAGAGCGATATTGATGATCTTCAGGGTACGGCCCAGGGCTTCGATATCGGCGTTTAGCTGGTAGCGCACCTCGCGCAGCTCCTTACGGATCTGCAGCTTCTGCTGCACGAACTGCTGCACCGTGGCCTGCTGTTCTGGGGTCAGTTCAAGGACCTTTTCCGGGTCGTCGCTGCGCTGCAGGGCAGCGAGTTTCTGCTCGGTATCGGCCAGGCGTGCTTGCAGGGCCTGTTCCTTTTCGCGGAAACGCTCTTCGGCCTCGCGCTGAATATCCTCGACCACTTCGAACGGACGGCTGAAGCGCCCGCGCGAGCGCACGCTGATCAGCGCCTCGGAGCCGGCCAGGTTGTCCAGGGCGTTGATCGCGAAACCGGCGTTGTCCGCCCAGGGCTGCGGGATGCGCTGGCCGAAGAAGTCCTGCACCTGCACCCACATGCGGTCGGTCAACATATCGGTGTCAGCGACCACTATCACGTTGATGGTGTCGGCTTGCTTGAGGCCGTCCTTCTGCCCCTCGATGCCTTCCGGGTAGGCCGATTGCGCCGGGCCACTGACCCGGGCGGCTATGGTGTAACGCTCGCCGGTCGGCTCCAGTTCGCGGATCAGCTCTTCCGGGTTGGACAGCATGCCGAAACGCTTCACATCGAAGGGCATGGCGTACTGCGAACTCTGGATCAGCGGCACGAATTGGGTTTTCGCCCCTTCCAGCGGTTCGAGGATACCGGCGGTGGCCACGGTCAGGGTTTCCAGCGCTGCGGTGGCGATGTCGTCCTGATCCAGTGCCTTTTTCGGCAGGCTCAGCCAGGCGGCGTGACGTACCGCGCGTTGGCCCTGACCCATGCTGACCGCCATGGCGTAGGAACCGTCGCCGAGCACCTGGTCCGGCACCATGCGCAGGCCCCAGCTTTTGAACAGCGGTTCGAGGGTGGAGGACTTGTCAATTACCGCTTCGCCGGGCATATCTGCCTGGGTATCGGCTTCGCTGAACGGGTCGACGAAGGCCAGCAACTTGCCGCCACGCAGGACGAACTGGTCGATGGCGTAGAGCGTCTGCTCCGGCAACTGCTTGGGATGGATCAATAGCAGCACCGAGACGTTTTCGGGGATCAGGTCGACGTCGCTTTTCAGGCTTTCGATCTGAAACAGCTGGCGCACTTCCTCGATCAGCATCCACGGCGGCGTCGGCTGGCGCGCGGCCATGTCGAAACCGCCATTGATCTGCAGCCCCGAGAGTACGCCGACCACCGGACGCTGCGGCTTGGCCAGGTTCTGCACCAGGCGGCTGAGTTCGTATTCGAGGAACTCCTCCTGATCCAGGGCGAAGAACGGGATCACCTGCACATCGCCTGCGGCATTCTTGCCGGCCAGGCCGAAGTAGATCGAGTCGCCACCCTGCTGCAAGGGAATGCCCTGCAAACCGAACTCGGCGGCCTTGTCTTCCTCCTCGGAGAACGGCGCCGGGTCGATGATCTTCAACTTGAGCTTGTCGCCGGCCTCACGCTGATAGGCCTCGAGCATTTCTTCGACGCGCCTGGCGTAGTTGCGCAGCGCCGGCAGATCCTTGGCGGTAGTGTCGGAGTAAAAGAAGCTGAGCTCTATCGGCTCCTCCAGCCCGGCAAGAATCTGCTCGGTGCCCTCGGAGATGGTGTAAAGCTTCTGTTCGGTCAAATCCAGCCGTGCGCCGCTGAGGCTCAAGCTGGAAAACAGGTTAAAGGCAAGAAACGCCAGGGCGATGAGCACGAGCCCGGCGCTGGAAACCATCAGCTTTTTCATGGGCGTCCTCAGTCAGCTTTCTTCATATCGATGACCACCGCGGTCGCCGCCAACCAGGCGGCGATCAGGGTGAGAAAATACAGCAGGTCGCGCAAATCGATCACGCCCTTGCTGATCGCCTCGAAACGGG
>CAMPJN010000383.1 GCA_946886875.1 uncultured Pseudomonas sp. | reverse complement strand
GATCAGCTTGGGCGGCGCCTTGGGGTCGTAATCGCTGGAGTGCAGGTACTGGATCAGCGAGCCGTCCTGATCGGCGCCGGGCAGGGCGTAGTTGAGAATGTCGACGCCTAGGTATTCCTTGAGGTTGCCATCGAAGTTGTATTCCTTGGCTTCGTCGTCGCGGCTGGCGGAATTGCTGGTGCCGACCAGCACCACCTCGGCCGCCGCTTCATCGAACAACGCGCTGGCATCGGCGTCCACCGGGATGGTGCGCAGCCCGCGTACGTACTGGAAACCATAGTTGTTGCCGCAGATGCGCTTGAGCCCGCGGTTCATGGTGCCGTCCTTGGGAATGATCACCCCCGGTTCGGTGTGGAAGCGTTTCGTGGTCAATTGCGCGTGGATCGGATGGGCGAGGATGGCGTCGGCGACGATACGCGCGGTGGCCTTGGCGCCGGCCGGGGTCCAGTGGTGGTCGCGGCGGAAGAAATAGTCCGGCGGCGGGTTTTCCACCAGCGGCATGATGTTCGGGACCAGGGCGCCGCCCTGGCGTAACTGCTCGATATAGTTGGCGAGGTTGTGGCGGGCCACGGCGTAGTCGAAGCCGTGGGCGTAATCCGGGCGAATCTTGTCGCGGTGCATCAGGCCGCGGGTCGGCTGGATGGCGATCGCCACCTGGATGTTCTTCGCCGCGAAGGTGGCCATCAGACGGGCGAATTCCGGGCGCATGGCCTTAGGCATACCGAAATCGTTGGACAGATCCACCGCGGAACGGAACAGCCATTTGTCTTTGCCGGGCGCCAGCGAGTCGAGGGACTTCATGATGCCTTCGGCATAGTTTTTCGGGTCGGACAGGCCGGGGCAGATCAGGCATTCCAGATCGCAGTCCGCCTCGCTGGCGCTGGCCGCTTGGGCCAGTGCCAGGAGTGCGCCGACGACGGCGTACAGCAAGGTCTTTTTCATCGGGCGCGCCTCGTCGTGACAGGACTATTCGAGGGTATCCAGGCTGTTGGCCTGGCTGATCGCACGGACACTGCCGCCCTGGGGTACGACCAGATAGCTATAGGAGCGGCCTTTCTTCAGCAGCGTCTCGTCGAAGGTGGCCACGCTCTTCTCGCCGTTGAATGCGGCGAAGCCGATCTTCACTTCGTTCACCGGACGTACGCCGCTTTGGTTCTTGTCGATGCTGTCGACGATGGCGTGCTTGCCGTCCTGGGTCTTCAGGGTCAGCGGCTGGTCGGTGAGGTTATAGAAGGCCACCAGGGCTTTTTTCGGGTCGTTGGCGTAGGGGTCGACGATGCTGGCCAGGCTGCTGCCGTCGTACACCAGGGTGTAGGCGGAGTTGGCCTTCAGGTCGACATCTTGAGCGGTCTGGTTGACCGTCACGGTGCGAGTGCCCGGCGGCGTGAACAGGTAGCCGCCGAGTTGACCGGCGTTGACCTTCTGGCTTTTGCTCTTGCTGCTGAGTGTCACCTGGGCCGGTGCGGCGCTGAGGTTGAGCACCCGCACATAGGCGGAGTCGGCGGGTGCCACCGGGCCGTAGAGGCCGGCACTGCTTTCCTGGGCCTGGCTGGCCAGTGGCGCGAGTAACAGCAGGGAAACGAGGCAGCGTTGTATAAGGGTCTTCATGAAGTTCTCCTGGGGGTTGGCTGAGCCGGTGGCTCAGAACAGTTGCTTGAGGGTTTGCGTGCTTTGTTCGCTGGCCTGGCGGGTGAGCAGGGTGCGCACCGGGAACTCCCAGATCACCGTTTTGATGTTGCGGTTGTCGAGATGCTCGCCGGCAAGGAACTGATCCATCGCATGGAAGGGGCCGAGTGCTTCGGTGGCGATGGTCAGCATGTCGTTCTGCAGCGACTCCTTGAGGAAGCCGGGGAAGTTCCAGTCCTCGATCTTGGTGTAGCTGGAGCCGACCAGCATGATCGACTGCGAACTGTCGCCGAACAGCTGGTTGGCATCGACCTGCTGTTCGGCATTGATGGTTTCGTAGAGTGGGATGGGGTCGCCGGCGAACAGCTGCGGGTCAAGCCATTTGCTGAAACGGACGAAACCGAGCAGGTCGCCGTTGACGGTTTTTTCGGCGACCTGCCGCGAGCGGTAGCGGATCTGCCCGACGAGTTCCGGGTGCAGGCGGGCGAATTCTTTGGCGGCGAGGCTGGCGCCCTGGGGCGTCCAATGGGTATCGGTACGCAGGAACAGCGGTTGCTCCTGCTTGCCGAGCAAGAAGCTCTGGCGCAGTGGCGTCACTTCGATATGGCGCTGACGCAGGTAATTGACGAACTCCCCATACAGCGTCGGCGCGCGTGGGTCCATTTCGACCAGGGTCTGGTCGGCATAGATATCCACCTTCATCGGCACCGGCAGGACGATCAGTCGTTTATCGTGTTCACGCAGCTGTTCGCCGACTTCGCTGATGCGCTCCAGGTGCTCCGCCAGAACTTCTTCGTAGGCGCTCGGCACTTTGTATTCTTCGTTGGTGAACAGCCAGCCGTCCTTGCCCAGCACCACGCCGCTGGAACCCTCCTTGAACAGCAGGTATTGCAGGTTGGCCCAGCCTTCCACCGAGATCGCCCGCAGTGGGAATTCGCGGTCGTAGATTTTTTCGAATTTGCGGATCAGCTCGCCGTCGAGGAACAGCGTCAACGCCTGCTCCTGGGTGCGGGCGAACCCCACCACCTTGGGCACGGAATACGTCAGCATGGCGGCCAGCATGATGATGAACAGGATGCCGTTGATGCGGCTGGCGGAACTCATTACGGGAAACATGGCAACCTCCTCAGAACTGGAAATAAAGGAAAGGGGAGAAGGAGTTGGCGGCCAGGCGGGTTATCGACAGGCCGAAACCGAGCCACAGCAGGGCGGCGCTGAAGCCGCTGACGTTCTGCATCAGGTAGCCGGTTTTTGCCCCGGCGTAGTAGCGGCGGTTGATGGTGCCGGCGATCACCAGCCAGGCCAGGGCTACCAGGGTGAAGGACACGGTGAGGTTGGAGGTGCCGATGAAATACATATCCAGCGAACCGAAACCGTTCATCCCGAACATGCCGGCGTAGATACGCAGCCCATGGCTGAGGTCGCCGGTGACGAACAGCGGCATGCAGCCGACCACGCCGGTCACCGCGAGAATATTGCGCCAGAAACTGTAGGGGTCGGTGATCTTGGTGGTCAGCTTGAGCTTGCGCTCGAGCACCATGAACACCGCGAAATACAGGCCGAAGAAGATGAAGGCGAAACTCGCGCCGTGCCAGAAGCCGGACAGCAGCATGGTCAGAAACAGCGCCGTGTTGGCGCCGACCTTGCGGCTGCGCACGATCGGCGTATAGACGTAATCGCGCAGGAAGTCGGCCAGGGTCAGGTGCCAACGGCGCCAGAACTCGGTGAGGCTCTGGCAGAGGAACGGCTGGTTGAAGTTTTCCGGGAAGCGGAAGCCCATCATCATGCCCAGGCCGATGGCCATGTCGCTGTAACCGGAGAAGTCGAAATACAACTGCACCAGGGAAATGAATACGCCGAACCAGGCGTTGACCATTTCCGGCTGCGACTCGCCCAGCATCAGCGAAACCATCGGCGCCAGGGAGTCGGCGATCAGCACCTTCTTGATAAAACCGAGCATGAAGCGGCAGGCACCGAGGGAGAACAGCTCCAGCGAGTGGGTGCGCTGGCGCAACTGCTGGTCGACCAGGCTGTAGCGCAGGATCGGCCCGGCGATCAGCTGCGGGAACAGGGCGATATAGGCGGCGAAATCGACGAAGCGGTTGGTCGGTTCGGCATTCTTGCGGTAGATGTCGACGATATAGCTGATCGCCTGGAACACGTAGAAGGAGATGCCCAGGGGCAGGATGATGTGCTCCAGGGTGAAGGTGTTGATGCCCAGCGGCGCCAGCGCATTGGCGATCACCTCGACGCCGAAGTTGGCGTACTTGAAGTAACCGAGGGTGCCCAGGTCGCCGATCACGCCGATGGTCAGCAGGCGGAAGGCGCCGCGTTTGTCGTTGCTATCCAGGCGCGCCTTGATGCGGATGCCGAACCAGTAGTTCCAGTAGGAAATGCCGACGAACAGCAACAGAAAGTCCGGGCGCCACCAGGCATAGAACGCATAGCTGCCGAGCACGATCACATGGG
>CAMPJN010000382.1 GCA_946886875.1 uncultured Pseudomonas sp. | reverse complement strand
ATACATCGCCACTTCGGCATGCTGCAACAGGGTGCCGGCGCTTTCGCCGTGATCCGGGTAGAGGGCGATGCCCAGGGTGGCGTTGAGGGTCATGCTGATGCCGCGCACATCGAACGGCTGAGCCAGCGCCGAGCGGTAGTGCTGGGCGGCGTGAATCGCCGTGCCCGGATTGCAGTGCGGCAGCAGCAGGGCGAATTCGTCGCCGCCCAGGCGCGCCAGTTGCTCATCGTCGCGCAGCAGCCGGCTGAGGCGCGCGGCCAGTTGGCAGAGCAGGCTGTCGCCGGCGTCGTGGCCGAGGGTGTCGTTGAGGTCCTTGAAGTTGTCCAGGTCCATCAATAGCACCGCCACGCTGTCGCCGCTGGCGATCTTGGTCAGGGCCTGTTGCAGCGAGGCGAGGAAGCGGTTGCGGTTGGGCAGTTCGGTCAGTGGGTCGCGGTAGGCGAGAAAGCTGATGGTGGTTTCGCGTTCGGCGATGCCCTCCTGCATGGCGACGAACTCGCGGGCCAACAAACCGATCTCGCCGCTGACGCGGGTCGCCATCGGCGCCTGGTAATCGCCGCTGGCTATGCGCCGCACGCTTTCGACCATCTGCGTCAAAGGCCGGCTGACGGTATTGGCGATCCACAGTGCCCCGAGCCCGGCGAGCAACAAAGCGACCGCGAAAATCCCGGCCAACTGCCACTGTAATGGCCGATAGGCGGCCAGTTCAGTGGACAACGAACGCAGCAGCAATACCTGCAACTCGCCGCCGGTGCCGGCCAGCGGCGCCCGATAGGCCAGCTGCCGCTCGCCCTGCAGATCGAGAACGAACGCGCCCTCGGCCTCGGGCAAATGCAGCCCGGCCAACTCGGCGCGCGGCAACGCCGCCAGGTTGCTCGCCGGTACCCGATAGGCGCCGCGCGTACCGGCGAGCAATGCGACATCAGCGCCGCTCAGCTTCGCCAGGTGGGCGACCGCCGCATCGTCGACGACGAAGGCCATCACCAACCAGCCGAGCAGATTCGGCCGCGGCGCGAAAATCGGCGCGACGTTGACATGCAGCACCTGGTCGCCGAGCAGCACCAGACGATCGGTGTTTTCCGGTTCTTCAAGGGCGAGCAGGTCGAGCCAGGGCAAGGCTTGGCCCGGCGTCAGCGCAAAGCTGGTGCCGGCGAGAATGCGTCCTTGCGGCGCGGCGACCAGGGCGAAACTGGCCTGGCTGCGCGATGCGAAGGACTCCAGTGCCGCGGACAAGGATTGCGGCTGTTGCTCCGGTTCCGGGCTGGCCAACAGGTCGGCGATCTCGCCGAGCAGGGTGAAATCCTTGGCGATCAGCTCGGCCATGGCGCTTTGCGACTGGCGCCGGCCTTGCAGTTCATTGGCCAGCACCACATGGGCGAAGCTCAGTTGCTCGCGTACCTGTCCGAGGGTGTGCAGGTAGGTAGAGCGGGACACCAGGGCCAGCATCAGGCCCATGATCCCCAGCAGCAGGAGCAGGAAGAAACCGAGGATCTTGCTGCGCAGGCTCATGGCACGTAGCCGCCCTTACCGCGCGGGCGGTCGATCGGTGGCTTCGGCCGCGGGTCACGCTTGAGACCTTCGCTCAATTGAATGCGTAGCGTGCTGGCCTGAACGATTGGCTGCACCAGGCTTTCCAGCGCGTCGCCGATGCGCGGGTGCCAGACGTGCACACGCTGCCCGGCCGCCGGCTGGTAGTCCAATAGGGCGCGGCCTTTAGCATCGGTCTGGGCGAACCAGGGGCTGTCGAGCACCAGGATGAAGCCGAGCATCCAATCGTGGATATTGCAGCCCAGGGTCACCAGCCCCGCCTGGTCGAAACGCACCTCCTGAGCACTGTCGCCCTGGTGGTGCAGGCGCAACTCGAAGCGCTTGGCCGGCGAGAAGGAGTAGACGTGGTGGTTGATCGGGTCGGAGTTGGGGAAGATCACCCGGGTGCCGCGTTGCACCGGCAGGATATAGGGCACGAACAGGCGTTTTTTCTGGTCCATCACCAGTGGCTGGTCGGCTGGCGCCGCCGGAGCGCCCGGCCCCGGTTCGATCCAGACCACCGCTTCGCTCAGGGGCTTGCCCTTGTTGTCGAGCAGTTCGACGGTAAGATTGGCGGCTTGCAGCGCACCGCACAGCATCAAGGGCGCGAGCGCCGTGTAGCACCTGAGCGACCAATGCCGAGGCCGGCGGGCGAATCCCAGAGTGCAACTCCGCTCCCCATAACCGCAACGCAGACCGAACATTGGCAACTCCCTATCGCGCAAACCACGAAAAATAAACACACAGTCTCTAATCAAAGTAGCACGCTGCCATCACCCCTGGAGCCCCTGAGTTCCCGCGGCACGAGACAACCACCGAACCTAGGTCAGGCTGTTACCGTAGGCCATCCTCCGTAATCTGCTGGCGTGCCCTATCGAGGAGAATCCATATGCCCTACAGCCTTTACGCCGCCGCCTTGCTATCTCTGCTATTGATCGGCCTGTCGCTGAATGTCTCGCGCCTGCGCTTTCGCCACCGGGTCAGCTTCGGCGATGGCGGCAACCCGGCGCTGACCGCGGCGATTCGCGCCCACGGCAACAGCCTGGAGCAATCGCTGCTGTTTATGCTCCTGCTGTATTTCCTGGAAATCGTCACCGCGCTGGATGCGGTCTGGGTGATCAGCCTGGCTAGCGCCTTTATCGGCTTGCGCCTGCTGTACTGCGGAGCGTTGTTCAGCCGCCGGCTGCGTTTGCGCCAGCTCAGCCACGCGCTGACCATGCTGGTACTGCTGGTGACCACTCTGCTGTTGCTCCGCGGCTTGTTCTGATAGCGAGGAACAACCATGGAGGAAGGGGGTTCCGCGCGCTCCAGCCCCTATAGAGCTTCGCGTTGGCGGTTGTTCTCGATAATCCGCTCGATGGCGCCGCTTTTGTGCATTTCGCGGATGGTGCGGTCGAACGCCGGGAGAATCCCGACATAGGGCGAGTCCTTGTTGATCATCAAGGTGAAGCGCATCGAATCGAACACCTCCGGCAGTACCGTCAGCTCCTGCTCCAGGCCGAGACCGCGGATCAGCTGCAGGCCGACTTCGGTGGCGCCCATGCTCAAATCGCAGTTGCCGTGTTGTAACTGCTCCATGACGATCTGGTTGTTGCGAAACCAGGCCACCTGGATCCAGTTGCTGTCGTACAGGCGCCTGGCCCAGCCGTTACCGTAGATATCGCAGACCCGGAACTTGGAGAATTCGGCGACGTTGCGCACCTTGAGCAGCGCCGGGTACTGCGCCGAAGCACGGGCGACGAAGGCACGCATTTCCACGACGAAGGCGGTTTCCTCGGACGACACCGTGTATTGCAGACGCTCTGCGGTGGGCACCGTGATAAAGGCATCCTGGGCGCCCTGCTGGACGTTCAGCTGCACGCGGTTCCACGGGTAGCTGTAATGCTCGACCTCAAGCCCCATGCGCTTGACCAGCGCTTCCTCGAGCAGGTCGACCAGAATACCGTGGGCTTGATTGTCGCGGCCCTGATAGCTGTAAGGGCTCCAATCGTCGTTATAGGAGATACGCAAAGGCTGGGCGTATGACGTCTCGTCCGCAGCGTAAGTTGAGAGGATGCTCAAGGCGGAGAGCAGCAACACCAGCGTGCGGCTTAAGCTGAGACGATTCATCTAGCGTCCAATTCTGTCGAATAATCAATGTATAGCCCATATCGAGCGACTTGCCGCAGCAACCTGTCCGGCTGATGGCAGCGCAATAGAGCCCGAAAGCCGATCCACCAGCGGTCGATACCGCGCAATCGGGATTGGCGCTGCGCAAGACGACGGCAGTTTAGCGGAGCGCTGCAATCGCCGACGTGACCCATGGCATGCAAACGTCTTTCGGGCGCGCGCTAAAGCCGCGGCAAATGGCTTGAACCAGCCGCCCTAGCCGCAGTCAACACGCCAGGGTCCGGAGATTGGAGATGCATCATGCACGCGTCCTCATCACAACAAACCGAGCATGATGCCAGCGTATTGCCCGGCTTGATCAGGCAATACGCCGAGCCACTGCCGGAGCCACACGACAGCGCCTTCGGCAAACGCTTCGACCGTTACGGCGACGCCCGGGTGGTGCTGATCGGCGAAGCCAGCCACGGCACCCACGACTTCTACAGCACCCGCG
>CAMPJN010000381.1 GCA_946886875.1 uncultured Pseudomonas sp. | reverse complement strand
GCAGCAGATCCGGCGTCGGCCAGGCGGCGGTTTCGCCATACAGCTTGAACACCGGTACCGCGGAGGCGGCAGTCTTGAGTATCGGCCCCGACATACACCAACCCACGAAAAGTCCATAAAACCTGTTGGATATTGCCTTCAAAGGCGAGCGCCATCCACAAAAAATACAGGAGTGCTAATCAGACCGGTCGCCAACTCATGGCGCCAGAACCCGCAAGGACAATAACAATGAAGACTCAAGTAGCTATTATCGGCGCCGGCCCCTCCGGACTGCTGCTCGGCCAGTTGCTGCATAACGCCGGCATCGACACAGTGATAGTAGAGCGCCAGAACCCCGACTACGTGCTAGGGCGCATCCGCGCCGGGGTGCTGGAACAGGGCATGGTCGAGCTGCTGCGCGAAGCCGGCGTGGCCGCGCGCATGGACCGCGAAGGCCTGGTGCACGATGGCTTCGAGCTGGCCTTCGATGGCCGCTGCGAACACATCGACCTGAAGGGCCTGACCGGCGGCAAAACGGTAATGATCTACGGCCAGACCGAAGTCACCCGCGACCTGATGGAAGCCCGCGAGCGCAGCGGTGCGCAGACCTTCTACAGCGCGAGCCAGGTGCAGCCCCACGACATCGACAGCGCGCAACCCTACCTGACCTTCGAGCATAACGGCGAGACCTTGCGCCTGGACTGTGACTACATCGCCGGCTGCGACGGCTTCCACGGCGTGGCGCGTCAGTCGATTCCGCCAGGCGTGCTCAAGGAGTTCGAACGGGTCTATCCGTTCGGCTGGCTGGGCATCCTCGCCGACACCCCGCCGGTGGCCGACGAGCTGATCTACGCCAACCACGAGCGCGGTTTCGCCCTGTGCAGCATGCGTTCGCCGACGCGCACCCGCTATTACGTGCAGGTCGGCGCCGAAGAAAAGGTCGAGGACTGGTCGGATGAGCGTTTCTGGAGCGAACTGAAAAGCCGCCTGCCGAGCGAAGTAGCCGAGCGCCTGGTAACCGGCCCGTCGATCGAGAAGAGCATCGCCCCGCTACGCAGCTTCGTCGTCGAACCCATGCAGCATGGCCGCCTGTTCCTGCTCGGCGACGCCGCGCATATAGTCCCACCGACCGGCGCCAAGGGCTTGAACCTGGCGGCCAGCGACGTCAGCACGCTGTACCGCATCCTGCTCAAGGTCTACCGCGAAGGCCGCAGCGACTTGCTGGAGAAATACTCGGAAATCTGCCTGCGGCGCATCTGGAAAGCCGAGCGTTTCTCCTGGTGGATGACCTCGATGCTGCACAAATTCCCCGACACCGACGCCTTCAGCCAACGCATGCAACAGACCGAGCTGGACTACTTCGTCAGCTCCGAGTCCGGGCGCAGAACCATCGCCGAGAATTACGTCGGTCTGCCTTACGAGGCTATCGAGTAAGTCGCATAGCTCTACAGGGCGCCAGTGGCCAAGTAGAGCCAGCGAGACTCCCGATTCATAACTCGTACAGTTAATACGCATGGATGCGTTTCGTATTTTCCGTAGCCTATCCCACGCCGAAACAGCAAAAGGCCCGCAAGGCTGGAAAAAGCCCAAGGGACTCCTCCCCGCAGCATATGATCTTTGGGGCGTTGGGCAGTAACGAAACGGCCCGGCATGGAAGCCGGGCCTGATATGCATCACATGCCGGTACGGATAGTGTTCCAAGTGCGCATGCGCGTGCGTTCGACTTTTTGCGGCAGCGCTTTGAGGACGAACAACGAAGGGAGAACGTCGTCCGGCACATACATGTTCGGATTATCCCGGATGCTGGCATCGACCAGCTCAGTGGCATCCTTATTGGCATTGGGATAACCAATGGCATTGCTGGCTTTGGCGATCACCTCCGGACGCATCATATAGTTGAGAAACTCATGAGCCTCATCACGATTGACCGCGCCTTTGGCAATCGCCATCACGTCCGACCAAACCGGTGCGCCTTCCTTGGGTAGAATCATGTCGATCTTAACGCCCTTACCCGCGGCGTCCGCCAATCGCGTTGCCAATGCAACTCCGCCGGACCAACCGATACCGACGCAGATATCACCGTTGGCCAGATCCATGCCATAGCGCGACGAGCTGAAATAATTGATGTGTGGACGAATCGAAACCATCAATTCCTGAGCCTTGCGATAGTCGCCTGCCTCGGTGGAGTGCGACGGCAGCCCCAGATAATGCAGCGCAATGGGCAGCACCTCGTTGGCGGCATCGATGAAACCAACGCCGCACTTGGCCAGCTTGGAGATATTTTCTTCCTTGAAGATCAGATCCCAACTATCCAGTTTGGCGTCCGGGCCAAGCGCCTTGCGCACCATATCGACGTTATAGCCGATCAAGGTCGTGCCCCACATATAGGGGACGGCGTACTGATTGCCCGGATCGCCCGAGGTCGCCAGCCCTTCCAGAAAAGGCTCATCCAGATGCGACCAGTTGTTCAACTTGCTGCGATCGAGCGGTTCGAATGTGCCGGCCTCGATGAACTTGCCCAGGTTGGCAGTGCTGGGAAACACCACGTCATAGCCCGAGTTACCTGTCAGCAGTTTGGATTCGAGCATCTCGATACTGTCAAAAACGTCATAAACAGGGCGAATGCCGGTCTCCGCTTCGAAGTCCTTGAGAATCTCTCCGGGTAGGTATTCCAACCAGTTGTAGATCCGCACGGTGCGTTGTTCGGCAACAACCGAGCTGCTCATCAGGGTGACGGCGATTGCGGCCGCCATGCTACGCATTACAGAATTCATATAGGACTCCTGGGGTACCAGCCACAGCGGGTACCCGCTCATCAATAGCGGTAGGTGAAGTACATTTCAACGGCGGAGAACGTCTTGTCGCCCAGCAGTTGCTTGGCGGCTGCTTTCGGCTGCACCCAGTTGTAGGAAAGCGAGGTGAACAGCTGGGGGGTTGCCACCCAATCGACAAAGATCACGCTTTCGTCAGCGAAGCGTCGGTCGCTGACCGGGGCACCGAAGAGATTCTTTTCATCGAGAGAGAACTGGTGGTGCATCGCCCCGACGGTGAGCGTTGGCTGAACCTGGGTTTTCAATGACCAGGTATGCACCTTCTGGTTACTGTTATTGAGCAGGTAGTTACCCACCACATCACCGACCAGCCAGGTGCCCCAGTCGACAAAGCCTTTGCTCAGAGCATCCCAGGCTTCTCGTTTGTTGTCGGCCAGGTCTTCGTCGCCAGAAAAATAGGCATAGCGGTAGCCCAATCTCGGCTGCAGGGGCAGATCGCTGAAAGCGTACTCAGCGCCGGCATACCAGGCCTTGGCGTCGTACTCGATACCGCCGTCGCTACCCCCTTGCACGGCATACTCGGCGTTGAGGGTCAGATCCTCAACCCCGGGCAGCTTGGCATTCAGTGCTCGGACGTTGTAGACCTCCATGCCATCGCGCGGTGTTGCGATATTGGAGTCGCGGTCTTGCGCTTTCAGCTTCATGGCCATCGCGCCGAAGGTGGCAACCCCCTCCACCGCGTAATCGAGGTTCACCCCGTTCATGCGGTAGTCGCCAAGGTGGTCATCGGTGCGCAGGCTGAAGGCCTGTACCGAGAGCGCATCACGGGACCAGCCCAGCACTGCGGAATCACGAAAGGCCGTGCGCGGTGCCAACCAGAAGGCAGCGTCATCGTGAAAGTCGAGATTGCCATCCATGACGATAAAGCCCGAGCCGATCATGTAGTCCTGGCGACCCGCGGTAAAACGCCATTCCCCGGCGCGAAAGCCCACGTAGGCTTCCTCTGCCGACACACGATTGTCGGAACCGCGGGTAAAGCCGCCTGCGTCGCCATCGCCGAAGGTCGATGCAGCGACGATCGAGCCTTTGGCCAACAGATCGAAGTCCGGGTTCAGTGCATAGCTGAAACTGACCGCCGGCTTGACATAAACCTCCTGCCAGTCGGCAGTTTTTCCGGTGGCCTCACCGTTACGGGTATCGACACGCCCCGCACCGAAGTTGACGTCACGGGTGAAAATTGCAGCACCGCCCGCGGTCAGGTTGACCTCGCCAGAAAGATCGCCCTCCTGGAAGCTATAGCCAGCCATTGCCGGCTGGCTGGCCAAAACCGCTACGGCAAGGAGTGAGGGTACCAAGGGTACTCGGTTCATAGGTTGCTCCTGGTTGAT
>CAMPJN010000380.1 GCA_946886875.1 uncultured Pseudomonas sp. | reverse complement strand
ACGGTTTCGAAGGTCTGCGCCTGTTCGTCCTGGCCGGGCACGCTCTGCACCCGGGTGCCGACCGGGATGACGATCGGCTCGGCCGGCGCGCCGGGCACGCTTTGCAGAGTGAAGGCGAGGTGGGTGTTTGCGGCCACGCCGGGCGCCGGGCGATAGCCGATCAGCCGCGCCATCTGCCCCACCGAAAGACGCTCGACGGCGGTGCGCAGGTAGTGCTCCTGGGCGTAGCGCTCGGTATAGAACGCCAGCACGTCGAGCGAGCAGGCCAGGGCATCGGCCAGCGCCAGGGTGAAATCGCTTTCCTCGCGGCTGGTTAGCGCAGCCAGTGCCGGGTAGTCGGCACTCGACAGGCGCGCCCGCAGGCTTTGCATGAAGTCGCCATGCTGGCCAATGCGATAAGCGATGGCGGGCAGGCCGGGCGGGTTGTCGATGCGCTGCGGGGTTTGCGCATCGACCCCGGTGCAGCAACCGCAATCGGGCTTGGTCGAGGTACTCATCACTTGCCTCCGTGCAGATCGAGTCGCAGCACACCGTGCTCCGGAAAGTTGGGGTCGTTGTCCAGACGGGCGATTTCCAGCCGACCGAGCGGCAGAAAGCCGTCGGCCAGGGGCTTGGCGTCGTCCTGGCCCTGGCGTTGAAAGCGCGTGACCTGCACCGAGGCGACCCCGGCCACGGTGCGCGCGGCGGCGTACAGCGGGCTGAGGTAGACGGTCTGGCCGAAGCTGAAGTTGTCCGGATGGAACAGACCGAAAGTGCCGTCGGCGCGCCGGCGGCTGCTCAGCACTTCGAGCAGGCCATGGCGCACGTCGCTGCGGAAATAGCCGGCCTTGACGCACACCAGCAGGTCGATTTCCAGCGAGACATGCAGCGGTTCGTTTACGTGCAGGTCGTGCCCGGCCATGCGGTAGCGATCCAGATGCTCGACCACGCTGGCGGCGAAGCCCTGGTCCACCGCCGCGCCGCCTTCGCGGTCGACGGTGACGAACACCGTGTGCCAGCTGCCGGTCCAGCGCAGCCCGGCGGCGGCGCGCTGCACGCCGGCCAGGCGCTCGGTGACTTCGGCGTAGTCGGCCGGGGTCACCGCGCGCTCCTGGGTGCGAAACGCATGGGGCGCGGCGCGGCGCACCTGTGCTGCACTTTCCGCTGCGACACCGCCACGGGCCGGCAGCGGATTGCGCACCGCTTCGATGCGCGCCTCGCTGCTCACCACATGGGCGATGCTGTCGGCGCCGACATTGCCCTGCGGCCCGTTGCCAACCCGGTAAAAGGCGAGGAACTCGGTGCCGGCGTCCGGCCGGCGGCCGTGGGCGTCGTCGCCGAAACGCAGGCGCGCGCTGCCGTCGTTCTCGGTTTCCAGGACGAAATGGCGGTCGTCGGCCTTGCTGTCCAGCAGGTTGCGCTGGGCGCTCCAGTGGTCGGGCGCGGCGCCGCTTTGCAGGCGCAGGTCGGGGATCGCATCGGCGCCGCGCCAGCGCAGCGCGGAGCTGGCCGAGGCGTCGTGGTCGAACGGCACCCGTTCGTATCGGCGCAGGCCGTTTTCCATAAAGCTGCGCAGCACCTGGCCCTGGTGGGTCACCGGGCCTTCGTCGAGCAGCGGGCGAAAGCGCGGCGGTAACGGTTGCGGCGCACCGCGCTGGCAGGCGTCGCCGCGAATCGGTGGGTAGTGCAGGGTCGGCTCCGGCACGCTGCCCAAGGCTTCGCCGTCGATGCTGCGGCCGTGGTCGACCAGGACGTTGTTGCCCAGGGCGATGCTGACGTTGTCCAGATGGGCCTGGCCGTGGGCCGGGTCGGTCTCACTGGAAATACACAATGGCATCGGCAGGGCATCGTCCGCGTGCCAGACGATCTCGGTGACTTCGCTGCCATCCAGCGGATCGGTCAGCGGGCTGACGCCATCGAAGGCGCGCACCTCGGTCAGGCGCACCGCGTGGCGATGCTCGGGGTCGGCATCGGCCGCCTCGCCGGTGAGCGGGCCGAGCACCTCTTGGAAAATCAGTACATCGCCCGCCGCCAGGTCGGGGAAATGCCCGGCAAGGGTGGCGCGGGTGGCGCCCACCGGCAGGCAGCAGCGCTCGTCGCTCCAGGTGTAGAAGGCGAACTGATTGTGGGCCTCGCGCAGGCTGAGCGAATGCATCGGCTCGAACACCAGTGGCGCCGCCAGCAGGGCTTGGCGCTCCTGGGGCGAGTCGGCGAGCAGCCGCGACGGCACGCCGGGTACGCGGGTGTAGCAACGCAGCCCCTCAGGCAGGTCGAAGGGCCCGCCGCTGACCTGCAAGTGCAACCAGGCGCGGGCGTTGCAGCCCTCATGCACGGCGTAGTCGACCAGCAGCGCATGCCGACGCAGGCTGCTGCGACGGCGCGCGCTGTGCAGGTAGGCTTCGCTGGCGACGGCATCCAGCCGGTAGTGCTGCAGGTCGCCGACGTAGGCGATCAGTTCGCCCAGGGTGGTGGCCAGATCCGCCGCGCTGCGGTCGCGCCAGCCAG
Organism: uncultured Pseudomonas sp.; assembly: GCA_946886875.1. The sequence continues at coordinate 1,660 of CAMPJN010000380.1, read as the reverse complement.
GCATCTGTCGGCCGAGGCGGTCCATGATCAGGCGGCGCAGGCTGGCGTAGTCGCGGGCCAGGTAGTTGATGTCGGCGGCTGGCGGTGGCTCGTCCGGGCAGTCGTGTTGCGGCTTGCAGTCGAAATCGCTGGGGCACTCGACCTTGAAGGCGAAATCGACGGCCGACAGACGCGGGTCGAAATCCGTCAGCGGAAGGTCGCCGGGGCCGGCCTGGAACAGGTGCAGGCGATAACGCGAATGGTCGCCTTCGCTGTCGGTGCGCACCACCAGTACATGATCGGCCGCGTCCAGGCTGGTGAATAGCGCCTGCTCGGCCGCTGTGGCCTCGGCAGGCGGGGCGCTGGCGATGCCGACCCAGTCGATACCGACCTGGCGAATGCGCTCGCCGCCGCTGATGCGCAGGTTGTCGCGGCTGAGCCCGGCCGGCACCGGTTTCAGCAGGCGGACCAGCAACGTGCGCTGGCGGGGGCTGCCGGCGGGGGCGTCGAGGTCGAGCACTTCCAGGTAGTCGATGCCGTTGAGGGTGGCATGGGCATCCACCAGGGTGCGGCGGTTTTCCTCGCAGCATGTGTAGATCATGGCGCACCGCCTTGCACGAAGGTGTTCTCGTGACGGCTGTTGCTGCGCCGGATGCGGTACTGCACGGCCACCGTCAGGCGCGCTTCGACGGCGCTGACCGACACCCCTTCGACGTCGATCAGCTCGGCCAGCCATTGCTGCAAAGCGGCCTGCACCAGAAACTGGGTGGTGGCCGCCAGCTCCGGGCTGTTGGGGGCGAACACCAGCTCGCGCAGGCCGCTGCCGAAGTCCGGGCGCATCACCCGTTCGCCCGGTGCGGTGAACAGCACCTGCTCGATCAGGCCGCGAATCCAGACGTCTTCGTCCGCATCGCGGGTGCGTCCGCGGCCGTCGAACATATAGGGGAAGTGCAGGCGTAGGGTCATGGTCAGCTCCCGATCACGCGTGTCTGCGCCGCCGTTGGCAGCAGCGGCGTGCCGTTCGGCGCGCACACCGCCTGGCTGTCCATCAGCAGCAGCGGCTGGCCGTTGGAAAGCACCCGGGTCGCGGCCACCACCCACTGCCCGGTGATACAGGGCACCGGGCTGCCGGAGACATTGAACGGGCAGCCGGCGATCACGTATGGCGCGCTCATCAATACGGTCGGCTGGCCGCTGACCAGCACCCGCGGGTTGGGCGCGGTCGGCGTCGCGCTGCCGCCGTGGGCACAGAGCACGGTGGCGCCGACATGTAGCAGGGGACCGGGCATGTCAGGGCCTCCCCGAGCGGTTGCCGTACTGCCTGGCTTGAATAGGCATGTCAGAAATCCCTCCTGTGCCTGGAACTAGATCACCGTGAGCGCACCGTTGTTGATGGTCACGCTCGGACCCACCAGGGTGATCATGGCGCCCTTGCCGTTCTGGATATAAATGCCGGTGTCGTTGACGATCAGCGTCGCGCCTGTGGCGCTCTTGAGCATGATGCCGCCGGTGGGGCCGGGCAGGTCCGAGATGGTCAGACCGTTCTGCAGCGGCGTCTGCAGGGTGATCGCCGACAGCCCCGGCGGGGTGGCCAACGCCAGCGCCGGGATCTCCGCCGCGCTGCCCCAGAAGCAACCGACCCAGATCGGAAAATCCGGGTTGCCCTGCTCGAATTCCACCC
>CAMPJN010000379.1 GCA_946886875.1 uncultured Pseudomonas sp. | reverse complement strand
TTGCCGAGGTGTTCAAGGAAAGCGGCGAGCTGCTCGACCCGCATACCGCCATCGGTGTGCGCGCCGCCCGCGAATGCCGCCGCAGCCTGGCCACGCCCATGGTGATTCTGGGTACCGCACACCCGGTGAAATTCCCCGAGGCGGTGGAAAAGGCAGGCATCGCCGAAGCACTGACCCTGCCGCCGCACCTGGCCGATCTGTTCGAGCGCGAAGAGCGCTGCACGGTGCTGGCCAACGACCTGAAAGGCGTGCAGGACTTCGTCAGTCAGCACGGCAACCGCGGTAAGCCGCTGTAAGTTTTCACGTCTGTCGATAAAGCCGGTACTCGCAAGGGGCCGGCTTTTTTTACGGCTATGCTCTGAGGGGATTTCTTTCTGGGAGTGTTGCCATGACTGAGTGTGATCTTGGGTTGCCGCCAGAGGTTGTGGCAGCACTTGAACGCGGGCAGAAAATCGAGGCGATCAAGCTGTTGCGTGAACTCAGAGGTATAGGGCTGAAAGAGGCCAAGGAGGCTGTTGACCTATACAAGACTGGGCGGCAGTCGACTGACGTCTCGGTGATACAGCCTGGCGGGCATGGTGGGATTTTCTGGTTATTGGGGTTGTTGGTGTTGGGGTTTGCGGCTGCCTGGTTGTTTGGTGGGTTTTAGCGGCTCGTTTGTAGCGCTGTTGAGGTAGAGGCAGGGGTGATAAGGATGGTGCTGTGAAGTGGTTGATCAAGGCGGTTTTTCTGCTGTGCGTTGGCTGTTCCCCGGTTGGCGTTTATGCCGCAGTATTTCAAGTTGGGTTTTATAACTACCCGCCGATGATGATTGAGCAGGGTAGAACGGGTATTTATCAGGACCTACTTGATGAGCTGAGCAAGCTGACGGGTGATACTTTCAATGTGGAGTACTACCCCTATCCGCGAATCGCTTTGCTGTTCAATGGCGGGCAGCTCGATATAGAGCCGGGTGTTTATCCAGGCTGGGTGCGCCATCAACCGACTCCGGGGTTGTTTTCAGTGCCGTTTGGCAAGGTTGTCGATGTCATGGTGTTTGCGCCAGGCAAGGCGTTCCCGGTGACGCGGCCTGAGGATTTGCGCGGCAAGTCGGTGGGCCTGGTGCGCGGCTATGCCTATCCTGACTTGCGGGAAATGATCGAGGCGGGGCAGATCGATCGGCGCAATGCCTTGAATGAAGCGCAGTTGCTGGGGATGCTGAGCAAATCGCGCTTCGATCAAGCCGTAGTCAACAAGGCGATCGCTCAATACAGTCTGGCTAAAGTGCCGGAGTACCACCACCTCGAGATTGGCGATGTGATGAACTCTTTCGATGTCAGCATGCGCGTTCATCCGCGCCATGGTGCCTGGCTGCACAAGCTGGATGCGGCAATCCTAGAGCTCAAGCGGCAAGGGGCAATTGAGAGGATTTATGCCAAGTATGGTGTTCACCTCTAGTTGCTGTTGACCTTGCTATTAGATCGCGCCCTCGCTGCGCAGGTTGGCGATCTGTTCGTGGCTGTAACCCAGCCCACCAAGCACCTGTTCATTGTGCTCGCCCAGCTCCGGGCCGGTCCATTCGACGCTGCCGGGGGTATCCGAGAGTTTGGGTACGATGCCGGGCATCTTGAACGGCTTGCCGTCTGGCAGCTTGGCGCTGAGTAGCATCTCGCGGGCCAGATATTGTGGGTCGCCGAACATATCCTCGGCGCTGAAGATGCGACTGGCCGGCACTTCGGCCCGATTCAAAGTATCGAGCACCTGTTCCAGCGGCAGCGAACCGACCCAGCGATCGATCACCCCATACAGCTCATCGCGTCGCGCATCGCGGCCATCGTTGCTGCTTAGGCTCGGGTCCTCGGCCAGGTCCGCGCGGCCAATGGCCTGCATAAAGCGTTTGAAGATCGCATCGCCATTGGCGCCGATCTGGATATGTTTGCCATCGCTGCTGGTATGGATGGAAGAGGGGGTAATACCGGGCATGATATTGCCGCTGCGTTCGCGGATAAAACCGAATACATCGAACTCCGGCACCATGCTTTCCATCATGGCGAAGATCGCCTCGTACAGCGCCACGTCGACCATCTGGCCGCTGCCGCCATTCACTTCGCGGTGACGCAACGCCATCAGTGCGCCTATCACGCCCCAGAGTGCGGCGATCGAGTCGCCGATGGAGATACCGGTACGTACCGGCGGCCTGTCCTCGAAACCGGTGATATAACGCAGTCCGCCCATGGATTCGCCTACCGCGCCGAAGCCCGGCTGGTCCTTCATCGGCCCGCTCTGGCCGAAGCCGGACAGGCGCACCATCACCAGTTTGGGGTTGAGTTGGTGCAATACCTCCCAGCCCAGGCCGAGTTTTTCCAGCACGCCTGGGCGGAAGTTCTCGATCAGAATATCGGCGTCCGCCAACAGCTTTTTCAGGACCTCCAATCCTCCCGGGTGCTTGAGGTTAAGGGTGATCGACTGCTTGTTGCGCGCCTGCACGAACCACCACAACGAAGTGCCTTCATAGAGTTTGCGCCATTTGCGCAGCGGGTCTCCGCCGTCGGGCGATTCGACCTTGATCACTTCGGCGCCGAACTCGGCGCAAATGCGCGCGGCGAACGGTCCGGCGATCAGGCTGCCGAGTTCTATCACTTTCAGGCCGGCGAGGGGTTTGTTGGTTGTGGTCATCGAAAGGGTCCGTGGCTGCGTGCGGGTCAAGCCTATTCGATTATGTGCTGTCGCGTCATATCCCGATTGCCTGGTCCGGCTGCTATCGCTGCGATGGGGTTGGCGGTTTTGCCGGTTCAACTAAGCGGCGATATAGGGTTAAATTGCCATCATGAATGGATGCGCTGTGTCGTCGACCTGGATGGTTTCCCGCCTGTGATTTCTCCTTACCTCCTTGCTTGTTGCTGCCTTGTTGCTGCCTTGGTGCGGCGTTGCATCGCCGTGCCTGAAAAATAAGGCAAATGAGCGTTTGAAAATATTACATGTGATGCCTTGATTCATTACATGTGTAAGTCTAGGCTGCGTTCATGGAAAGCAAATCATCAGCCCATTACCAGCGTCTTTTTCGTCAGCGCCTGCGCGAGCAGGGGTTGGTGAAGAAAGAAGTCTGGATACTGCCAGAGCATGCCCCGCTGCTTATGGCATTCGAAAGGAAACTTCGTCAGCCGCAATCAAGGCTGGCTTCGATGGAAAAGGAGGAGGGTATGAGCATGCCGCAGGTTTGGACTGCACAGGCTTTATACGATGCGCTGTCGGCCGCCGAGTTGTTCAAAGGTGGGCAGGCGAGCATCGAGTTGATTCAAAGCGCCGACGCCAGTTTGCACGTCACCATGCATGACTATGGCGATCTGCCCTTGTTCGTCGCTGTATATGGCGAACAGATCGTGGTCGAAAGCCTGCTCTGGCCGGCCGCCGATGTGCGCGACAGTGCCGCTTTCAATGAGGAAGTGTTGCGTACCCACAAGCTGTTTCCACTGTCCTGCATTGGCTTGGAAACCCTGCCGGACGGTCAGCCTTGCTACACCATGTTCGGTGCGCTGAGCTCGGCTTCCACGCTAAGTGATGTGGTGTTCGAGATCGAGTTGCTGGCCGATAACGTGATCAAAGCCACCGAAGCCTATGAAGGCTTTCTCAAGGCCGACGCTTAAGGAGCGATGTTATGAACGTCTGGAGCAAATTGCTGACGGCGCTGCGTGGCGGTGCCAATGAAATGGGCGAGGCGGTGGTCGATGGCCAGGCGCTGCGGATTCTCGATCAGGAGATTCGCGATGCCGACCTTGAGCTGCGCAAATCCAAGGAAGCCCTGGCCGAAATCATGGCCAAGCAGAAGCTCGCCGCCGAACGCGCGAGCAAGAGCACGGCGAAGATCGCCGAGTACGAACAGTACGCGCTGAAAGCCCTGGAAGCCGGCAACGAAACCCTGGCGACCGAGGTGGCGGAAAAAATCGCCAACCTGGAAACCGAGCAGGCCAGCGAGCACGAACAAGCCGAAGCGTTCGCCGCCAGCGTGGCGCAGCTGCGCAAAGCGGTGACCCAGGCCGAAGGGCATATCAAACGGTTGAAGCAACAGGTGGATACGGTCAAGGCCACCGAAAGCGTGCAGAAGGCGCAAATGGCCGTCGCCCATCGTTACGGCGGCTCCCAGGCCAAACTGCATACCGCGGTCGAGTCGCTGGAGCGGATCAAGC
>CAMPJN010000378.1 GCA_946886875.1 uncultured Pseudomonas sp. | reverse complement strand
CTTCGGCCTCGCTGCTCAGCTTGTCGTCGAAGAACCAGGTGTAGTTGATGCCCAGGCCCACATAGGGCTGGAACGCTGCTGCGCTATCGAGCGGGTAATAGACCAGGCTCAGGGTCGGCGGCAGGTGCTTGAGCTCGCCGAGTTTGCCGTTCAGGCCGGAAAAGCCGCCGGGCATGCCTTTTACCCCGACGTCATGGCTGAACGGCGAGGCCGCCAGCAGTTCGAGGCCGATGTTGCTGGTCAGCATATAGGCGAAGTTCAGGCCCAGCTGGGTGTCGCTATTCAGTGTGGCGCTGGTGCCGGCAACGTCGGTGTTCAGTGCGCCAACCCAGATATCGCTGCTGCTTTCGTGCGGGTCTACGGTGATGGCGCCTGCACGCAGGATGATATCGCCCGCTTGGTATGCATTGGCGGCCGGCGCGGCGATGGCCAGGGCCAATAAGGATGCGGTGAAAAGTGATTTGCGCATGCTGAGCTCCCGTAAAACGTCGGTTCGTATTGGTTGCTGCCGATCTTAGGCGGGCGCCAAAAGCGTTTTTTGATCCAGCTCAATAAATTAGCTTGCTAACAGTGTGGGTATTACTTCGGGGAATTAAGTCTTTTCCCCGCCGGCCCTTATCGGACGGGCGTTAGCGGGTTGTCGACCCGCATGCTGCGGCCTTTGGTCGCGGTGCGTGCGCAGGGATGTACTGGCAATCATTGAACTCCCGCAGGCATAAGCGTCGTGGCGTAGTGGGGAATTAGGCGATGACGGTTGCCGAATACGCCAGATGCAGTTGATAATGCTTCTCTTTAAACTTGGCCCTCTCAAGGAATTCCTAATGCCCTTCGTGTCGACGCGCTTGCTGGCGGTTGCCCTGGTTTTGGCCAGCGCACCGCTTGCGGCGACATCCCTGGACGCGGCGCTGGACGAAAGCCAGCGCCTGGCCGCCGAGGCCAAGGCTTCGCAGGCACGCATCGAGCAACTCGACGATGCCAGCCGTGAAATGCTCACCGAGTACCGTAACGCCGTGCAGCAGGCCGAAGCATTGCAAGGTTATAACACTCAGCTTCGCGAGCTGGTCGCCGCCCAACGCAAGGAGCTGGCCGGCTACCAGGAACAGCTCGCCGGCATCGAGCGCACCCAGGAGGCGGTGACGCCGCAGATGCGCCGAATGGTCGAAGTGCTTGGCGAGTTCATTGCCGCCGACCTGCCGTTCCTGCCCGATGAGCGCAGCGACCGCCTGGCGCAGTTGCAGGATTTACTGCCGCGCGCGGATGTCAGCCTGGCGGAAAAATACCGGCGCATTCTCGAGGCCTATCAAGTGGAGAGCGATTACGGTCGCACCCTGGAAGCCTGGCGTGGCGAGTTGCCGAACGGCGAGAGCTCGCGCAGCGTCGAGTTCCTGCGTCTGGGCCGGGTGATGCTCTACTACCAGACCCTCGACGGCCACGAGAGCGGCTGGTGGAGCCCGCAAAGCCGCAGTTGGCAGCCGCTCGACGGCAGTGCGCGGCGGCCGTTGCGTCAGGCCATTGCCATTGCCCGCCAGGAGCAGGCCCCGGCGTTGCTCGATCTGCCCGTGAAAACCCTGGCGCTGGAGGCCAAGCCATGAGCCGTCGTCTTGTCGCCCTGAGCCTGGCGTTGTTGCCGGCATTCGCCGGTGCCGCCGAGCCGCTTAGCCCCGATCAGTTGCTGCAGCGCATTCGTAGCGAACGCAGTGCCGAAGTAACCGCCATGCAAGCGCGCGAGCAGGCGTTTATCGCCGAACGCGGCGAGCGTGCCCAGTTGCTTGCCAGCGCGCGCGCCGCATTGAATACCCAGAAGGCCGAAGCCGAGCGCCTGAAAGCCGAATTCGACCGTCAGGAAGCCGAACTGGCTGAGCAGGAAAAGCTTCTGGCCCAGCGCGCCGGGCACCTCGGCGAGCTGTTCGGCGTGGTGCGCCAGAGCGCCGGCGATGTCGCCGGGCAATGGCAGGACAACCTGCTCAATGCGCAATACCCGCAGCGTCTGCAGCAGCTCAAGGCCCTGGCCGAAAGCCGCACCCTGCCGTCCGCGGCGGATCTCGATGGCTACTGGATGCTGCTGCTCGAAGACCTCACCGCCAGCGGTCGGGTCGAGCAGCTGCAGCTGCCGGTGGTGGCCGCCGATGGCAGCCGCAGCGAACAGTCGGTGCTGCGCGTGGGCAATTTCTCCGCCTATGGTGCCGACGCCTTTCTGCGCTACGACGCCGATGCCGCCGAGCTGCTCGCCCCCGCACGCCAGCCCTCGGGGCTCGGTCGGGTCGAGGATTACCTGAACGGCGACGGCGCGCTCGCCAGCCTGCCGGTCGACCCCAGTCGCGGCACTTTGCTCGCGCAGTTGCAGCGTCAACCCGGCTTGTGGGACCGCCTGCAGCAGGGCGGCCTGGTCGGTTGGGTGATAGTTGCCCTGGGCGTCGTCGGCCTGTTGCTGGCGCTGTGGCGTCTGATTTTCCTGGCACGCATAAGCCGTGGCGTCAGCAACCAGATGCACAACCTCAGCGTGCCGCGCGACGACAATCCGCTGGGTCGGGTGATCGGCGTGCTGGGGCCCAGGCCGCAGCTGGCGGATCTGGAAACCCTGGAGCTGAAGCTCGATGAGGCAATCCTGCAGGAAACCCCGCCGCTGGAAAAAGGCCAGAGCCTGCTCAAGCTGCTCAGCGCGGTAGCGCCCTTGCTCGGCTTGCTCGGCACCGTGACCGGCATGATCGTCACCTTCCAGGCCATCACCCAGGGCGGTGGCGGCGATTCGCGGTTGATGGCCGAGGGTATTTCCCAGGCCCTGGTGACCACGGTGCTGGGCCTGGTGGTGGCGATTCCGCTGCTGTTCCTGCACAGCCTGCTGGCCAGCCGTAGCAAGAGCCTGATTCAGTTGCTCGAACAACAAAGCGCCGGGTTGATCGCCCTGCATCTGTCGGGGAATCCGCGTCGTGACTGATGCACTGACGCTATGGCTGCGTCTGGTCGACAGCGTGCATGCCCTGCTCGATTTCATGAGCGCCGGCGGCGTGGTGATGTGGGCGCTGGCCGGGCTCTGCGTACTGTTCTGGACGCTGATGTTCGAGCGCTTCTGGTACGTGCGCCGGGTGTTCCCGCAGTGGGGCCGCGAACGCCGGCAAGCCTGGCAACAGGTGCTGCAGGACGACAACGGCAACTGGCAGAGGGCGGTGCGTAGCGCCTGGCTGGCGCAGGCACGGCAACACCTGCTCGGGCCGTTACGCCTGAGCAAGACCCTGGTGGCGATGTACCCGCTGCTCGGTTTGCTCGGTACCGTCAGCGGCATGGTCGCGGTGTTCGATGTGCTCGCCATCAATGGCACTGGCAACCCGCGCGGCATGGCCGCTGGCGTCTGGCAGGCGACCCTGCCGACCATGGCCGGGATGGTTCTGGCGATTAGTGGATTGTTCAGCCTGGCGCGTCTCGAACGCGATGCACGCCGGGCTCTCGAGCGGCTGGCCGACCAGCTGCGACACGATTGAGGCTGTAAAAATGCGAATGCGCCGTCACCACCAGCAAGACGAAGACACCGGCATCGACCTGACACCGATGCTCGACGTGGTCTTTATCATGCTGATCTTCTTTATCGTCACCAGCTCCTTTATCAAGGAAGCCGGCGTCGAAGTGCAGCGCCCCCAGGCGCAGACCGCCAACCCGCAGGACAAGGGCAATATCCTTATCGCCATCACCGCCGATGGTCAGGTGTGGATGGACAAGAAAGTCGTCGACGTGCGCAGCGTGCGCGCCCATGTCGAGCGCATGCGCGTCGACCAGCCGGACGGCGCCGTGGTGGTGCAGGCCGATCAGGATGCGCGGACCGGCCTGGTGGTGCAGGTGATGGATCAGGCGCGTCTGGCCGGTGTGCAGGATGTCGCCCTGGCGGCGACCACGGGAGCGCTCTGATGCGGTTGACGGTGTCGTTCTGCGCGGCCTGCCTGATGGCCTTGGCGTTGTTCGGCCTGATGCTTTATATGGTCGCGCCACCGACGCCGCAGCACTCGGACGAGCCGCTGACGGTGGCCAACTTCGTGCGTCTGGATAGCGAGTCGAGCGACACCAGCAGCCGTACCCGGCAACAGGCGCCACAACCGCCGCAGCCACAAACCGCGCAAGCGCTTACGCCGGCTGCGCCCACTGCGGCGACGCCGACGGCCAATCTACCGGCGCTGGATTTACCCGTGCCCAGCCTGAGC
>CAMPJN010000377.1 GCA_946886875.1 uncultured Pseudomonas sp. | reverse complement strand
TCATTTCCTGCAGGTACTCGTGCACCAGCGGGCCGTCGGTGTAGAAACGCCGACCGTCGCAGTCGCCCTCGGGGAAATCCTTGGGTTTGGAGATCAGGTTGATCACGTCCAACCTGAAGCCGCCGACGCCCTTGTCGCGCCAGAAACGCATCATGCGAAAGATTTCTTCGCGCACCTGCGGGTTATCCCAGTTCAGGTCCGCCTGGCTCTGGTCGAACAGATGCAGGTAGTACTGCTCGGTAACGGCGTCGTAGGCCCAGGCCGAACCGCCGAACTTGGATTGCCAGTTGTTCGGCGTGTCGCGCCAGATATAGAAATCCCGATAGGGGTTATCGCGGCTCTGGCGTGCGGCCTGGAACCAGGGGTGCTCGATGGAGGTGTGGCTGACCACTATGTCCATCATCAGGCGGATGCCGCGGCGCGCGGCCTGGTCGATCAGCAACTCCAGGTCGGCCATGCTGCCGCAGCTCGGGTCGACCGCGTAGTAATCGCTGATGTCGTAGCCGTTGTCGCGCTGCGGCGAACGCAGGAATGGCGTCAGCCACAGATAATCGACGCCCAGCCACTGCAGGTAGTCGAGCTTGGCGACTATGCCGAGCAGGTCGCCGGTGGCCCGGTCGGCGTGGCTATAAAAGCTCTTGGGGTAGATCTGATAGACCACCGAGCGCTTCCAGTCTTGCATTGCACAGTTCCCGATAAGAATGAATGACGCAGGTTGAATCGCGCGCCGGGTCAAGCGCCCCGGCGCGATTGAGCGGATATCAAGCGACGCGGTAGCCCGGCAGGATGATCTTGCGGCTCAGGGCGTAGGTCAGGGTGAAGGGCACGACTATCGCGACCAGCATGCCGAGCATGAACAGCGGGATATGCTGGGGAATGATCGAGATAAAGCCCGGCAAGCCGCCGACGCCGATGGCCGCGGCCTTGACCTTGCTCAGCGAGAGGAAGATGCAAGCCAGGGCCGAGCCGCACAGCGCCGCGTAGAAGGGAAACTTGTAGCGCAGGTTGACGCCGAACATCGCCGGCTCGGTGATGCCGAAATACGCCGAGATCGCCGAGGTCGAAGCCATGCTGCGTTCGCGGGCATTGCGGGTGACATAGAACACCGCCAGCGCCGCACTGCCTTGGGCGACGTTGGACATCACGATCATCGGCCAGATAAAGGTGCCACCGTTGCCGGCGATCAACTGCAGGTCCACGGCGATAAACATATGGTGCATACCGGTGATCACCAGCGGCGCATAAAGCAGACCGAAGATCAGACCGCCGAGCAGCGGCGCCAGCTCGAACACGTAGACCATGCCTTCGGTGATCAGGATGCCCAGATGACGGGTAACCGGGCCGATCAGCGCCAGGGCAAGGAAGCCGGTGATAACGATGGTGGTAATCGGCACCACCAGCAGCTGGATGGAATTGGGTACACGGGCGCGCAACCAGATTTCGATCTGACTCATCACCCAGGCCGCCAGCAGGATCGGCAGGATCTGCCCCTGATAGCCGACCTTCTCGATCTGGATCAGGCCGAAAATATCGAAGTAGGGAATGCTCGCGCCATCCAGACCGGCCACCGCCTTGCCGTAGTTCCAGGCGTTGAGCAGATCCGGGTGCACCAGCAACAGCCCCAGGACTATGCCGAGAATCTCGCTGCCGCCGAAGCGCTTGGCCGCCGACCAGCCGACCAGGGCCGGGAGGAAGACGAAGGCGGTGTTGGCCATCATGTTGATCAACTGCCACAGGCCTTCGAGGTTCGGGTAGGCCGCCAGCAGGGTCTTGCCCTCGATAAACATGCCTTCGGCGCCGAGCAGGTTGTTGATGCCCATCAGCAGGCCGGCAACGATGATCGCTGGCAGGATCGGCATGAACACATCGGAAAATATCCGCACCAGGCGCTGCATCGGGTTGCCCTTGGCCGCCCCCTGCTGCTTGACGTCGGCGATGGTCGCGGCGCGCAGGCCGGTGATCTCGCGCAGGGCGGCGTAGACCTTCTCCACCTCCCCCGGGCCGATGACGATCTGGAACACGCCACCGGTGAGGAAGCTGCCCTTGACCAGCTCGACCTGAGCCAGCCGGGTGGCGTTCACCAGACTGTGATCCTTGAGCGACAGGCGCAAACGGGTGACGCAATGTGCGGCCTGCTCGATGTTGTCCGCTCCGCCGAGCGCGTCGAGGATCTCGGCGGCGGTTTTACTGTAATCCTGGCCCATGCTTTTTTCCTTTCGGTAAGGTTTTGTTATTGGCAGCATGCCGAGGCACAACGTACTCGTATAGACGAGTTAAATCAACAACTCGTATAGACGAGTTATCAGGCGAGCCGACGAATGGACAGAACGCGCCCGTCCTCTGTAAGGTCAAGCTCTCGCGAGCACCGCTGCGGCGCCGCATAGGGAACAAGAGCGAGCATGAGCAAATACAACCAGATCTATAGCGATCTGCTTGCCGAGATCAGCGCCGAGCGCCTGGCCAAAGGCGCTCGCCTGCCTTCGGAAACCGAATTGATGGATGCCTACCAGGCTAGTCGTGGCACCGTGCGCAAGGCCATCGAGTTGTTGCAGGAACGTGGCTTCGTGCAGAAACAACACGGCAAAGGCGCCTTCGTTCTGTCGCAGAGCCATATCGAATTGCAGCTGGGCGGCATCGTCAGCTTCCAGGAAATCCACCAGCGCCTCGGCCGCAGCCTGATCACCGAGGTCGTCGAATTCCGCCGCATCCCGCTGCAAGGTGCTCTGCTCGAACACCTGCATGCCGAGGAAGGCAGCCTGGTCACCCAGATCAAGCGTATCCGCCATATCGATGGCAAGCGGGTGATTCTCGACATCAACCACTTCGTCGACGAGCTGATCCCAGGCCTCACCGAAGAGATCGCCAAGGGCTCGATCTACGAATATATCGAGGGCCAACTCGGCCTCAACATCAGCTTCGCCCAGCGCGTGATCGAAGCCCAGCAATGCAGCAAGGACGACCGCCAATACCTCGACCTCGACGGCCAGGGCCATGTGATCGTGATCAAGAACCACACCTTCCTGCAGGACGGCCGCCAGTTCGAATACACCGAATCGCGGCATACCCTGGACAAGTTCTACTTCTCCGATGTGGCGCGGCGTTGAGTAGGTCGTAGATTGATCCGATTACGTTTCCCGCAGATCACCAATCGCTTTTGCAGGGTGAACATGGCGAAGCCTTGTCCACCGTGGGCTGCCCATTGGCGGACAAGCCTTCGGCATGTCCGCCCTAGGTCCGCGGCACGTAGCCTGGGTTGAGCGCAGCGATACCCAGGGCGCCGATACCCGGGTATCGCTTCGCTCAACCCGGGCTACAAAAGCGGCGCGCGGAATTAGCTTCTGGCAGATCAACCCAAACGCGCTTTCAACTCCAGCACCGCCTCCTCGCCCGGCTTCAGGCTCAGGCTGTCGGCCATGCAGCTGGCGGCTTGTACGCTGAGAAAACCCAGGGTTTCGCTCCAGCTGACGTCGGTCAGCGGTCGGCTGCCGGGGTGCCAGACCAGGCTGTTGGCGCCGCCGCGGGTGTCGAGCAATAGGCGCCGCTGCCAGGACAAGTCCTGCAACTGTAACTGCGCGCCGCGGCGAAACACCCGGTGGCAGCCGTCCTCGATACGCAGCGTGCCCTGCTGCTGACAATCCGCACGTTTGAGCAGGTCATAGCCCTTGGCGCCATCCAGACCGAGCAGCGCCACCCGCACCACATCGCTGACCCGCCAATAGGCGTGCAACGCGTGGCTGAGTTGGCAAGGTTCATCATCCTGGTGGCTGCTGCTCAGGCGCAGGCGCATCTGCTCGCCGAGATCGGCGTCCAGGGTTACCTGCCAGTCGCACAGCTGCAGCTGCCAACGCAGGCGTACGCCCGCCTCGTCCACGGCGCTGTCGAGCAATTGCCAGTCGCTGAGCCGCGCCCAGCCGTGGGAAGGCCAACCGCTTTCGCTGGGGTGCCGACCGACCCAAGGCCAACACACCGGCACCCCGCCGCGAATCGCCCCACCGCGTGGCCAGTGCTTGGCGCACCAGAGCCAGGGCTGCTGCCCGCGCGGCTGAAAATGCAGAAGCTGGCCACCCTGACGGCTGAACGCCGCCTGGAAGCGTGCATGTTCGATCAGCAGCAGTTCGCGCTGCTGATGCATCACCCAGCGCAGACCGGGCTTGGCGCCGGGCACAAACAACTCAGCCAGGGGATGCGCGA
>CAMPJN010000376.1 GCA_946886875.1 uncultured Pseudomonas sp. | reverse complement strand
ACCGCGCGCAGGCCGCGCAGCAGCACATTGGCGCCTTGTTCCTTGGCGAAGTGGGCGAGCAGGGTGGAAAAGCCCATGACCTCGACGTTCGGCAAGTGCTTGGTCACTTCGCGGGCCAGCGCTACACGTTGCTCCAGGGGGAACAGCGGGTTTTTCTTCGGGCTGGCGGCGACGGCGATGATCACGCTATCGAACAGGCGCGCGGCGCGCTCGACCAGATCGCCGTGGCCTTTGGTGATGGGGTCGAAGGTGCCGGGGTATAACACTCGATTCATCGCGATGTCCTGGCGTATCCATTGGGAGTCGGATGGTAGCGCAGCGATCCCCTTGGGGCCAAGTCGCAGCGAAAGGGCTCAGGTTCTGCCGCGGGCAATGAACAGCAGCAGCGCAGCGACCAGCAAGCAGCCAAGCGCCAGCCAGTCGGCGATCACCACCCGGCGCAAGGCCTCGTTATAGCCGGGGCCGCTCCAGGCCAGCAGTAGAAAGCTGAGTACGCTGACCAGTCCGCCGAGCAGGGCGAGCGGTTGCAGCGCCGGTCGCCAGGCGGCGTAGAGCAAAAAGGCGCCGAGCAGGCCGAACAGCACGGCGCGGCTGCGCATCAGCAGTAACAGGTTGGGCTCCTGGAAGGACAATCCATAAAGCGCGGCCAACCGCTCGGCGCCGAGCACGCCGCTGAGCGGCAGCAGATGGATGATGCCAGCTATTACCAGCAAGCCTGAAATGATCTTGGGCAGCATGCGAGCGTTCCTATATGACGGTTTCAAACGGTAAGGCGCTCGGCCAATTTGCTCGCCAGCTTCGCGGTCAGGCCGTAGATCGACAGCTGCGGGTTGGCGCCGATGCTGGTGGGGAACAGCGAGCCATCGTGGATCGACAGGTTACTCAGCTGATGATGCCTACCGAGGCTGTCGGTCACCGCCTGGCGCGGGTCCTCGCCCATGGCGCAACCGCCCATTACGTGGGCGCTGCCCAGGCGGGTTCGGTAGATTTCCAGGCTCAGGCCGTCGATCAGCCGCTTGGCTTCGGCCAGGGTGTTCACGTAGCCGGCGTCGGCGTGCAGCGGCAATACCGCTTTGGCCCCGGCGGCGAACTGGATCTCGGCCATGCTGTGGAAGGCGCGGCGCACGCCGTCCCAGGTGTAATCGGTCATCCGGTAGTCGAGCACCGGGCTGCCGTCGCCGCGCAGTTCGACCTTGCCCTCGGCGCTGTCCGGGTGGAAGCCGTCGCGCAACAGGGCGAGCATCACGTTGGTATGCGGCAGCTGCTCCATGCGCAGCGCGTTGTCGATGCCGAAGCGGCCGAGCAGGGTGGCGGTCAGTGCCGGCTGCAGCGGCGGCACTTCCAGCTTGTAGGACAGTCGCCCGGCGGTACCGTCATCCCACTGAAAGTGGTCGGAATAGATCGACTGGGGCGCGCCGTAGAACGGGTTGATCACCTGTTCGAACTGCGCGGCGGAGAAGTTCACCAGATGCAGGTAGGTGCGCTTGCCGGTGCGCTGATGCGGGTCGGGTGCGTTCGAGCGCAGCAGGATGCCCGGGGTGTTGATGCCGCCGCCGGCCAATACATAGTGTTTGGCTTTGACCAGAATCTTGCGGCCATTGGGCGACACGCTGCGCTCGTCCATGCCCAGGCATTCGATGCCGCTGACCCGCTCACCGTCGATCAGTAGCCGCTCGGCGCGCGCCAGATAGAGCAATTCGCCGCCTTTCTCCAGGGTCGCCGGAATGGTCGTGACCAGCATCGATTGCTTAGCATTGGTCGGACAGCCCAGGCCGCAGTAGCCGAGGTTCCAGCAGCCGCGCACGTTGCGCGGGATGACTTTCCAGTCGTAGCCGAGCTTGTCGCAGCCGCTGCGGATCACGTCGTTGTTGGCGTTTGGCGGTACCGCCCAGGGCGCAACGCCGAGGCGCTGTTCCATTTGCTCGAACCAGGGCGCCATCTCCGCCGGGCTATGGCCCTGCACGCCATGCTCGCGCGCCCAATGTTCCAGCGTCGGTGCCGGAGTGCGGAAGCTCGAGGTCCAATTGATCAGGGTAGTGCCGCCCACCGCACGGCCTTGCATGATGGTGATGGCGCCGTCCTTGCTCAGGCGGCCGATGCCTTCCTGGTAGAGGCTGGCGTAGGCCTCGTGTTCTAGCATCTTGAAGTCGCTGCTGGTCTTCAGCGGACCTTCTTCGATCAGCAGCACCTTGAAACCGGCGGCGCTGAGGATTTCCGCCG
This sequence comes from uncultured Pseudomonas sp., assembly GCA_946886875.1. Next base: position 1,977 of record CAMPJN010000376.1, on the reverse strand, counting down.
TGGTGCCGCCGCCCGCGCCGCTGCCGACTATGGCGATGTCGGCTTCCAGGGTCAGGTCGCTGTCGAGCCGCGAACCGTTATGGGTCTTCCAGCCGCGGGCCAGGCCTTCGGCGAATAAATCAGGTACGGGCATTTAGGCAGCTCTCAGGCGAATTCTTATTGGAATGGTGGCGACTAGATGGTGATCGGTCCTGGGTAACCGCAATGCGCCCAGGACTCCGCGCGGCCGTACCAGCTCATCATTACCAGTTGCAGCAAGGATGCATGGCCCATCTTCAGCAGGCCGATGGAGCTGTTCTGCCAGCGTTCGAGAAAGGCCCGCACATCGGCCGCCGAGGCGTTTTCCCAACTGCCCCATACCCCGGTCAGCGGCCCGCGGGTTACCGGCATGGCCAGGACATCGAACAGCTGTACTGTGAGTTTGAGCATCTCGGGCGACAGGTGATTGAGGCTGTAATCCAGGCTCTCCAGGGTGCCGGCAAGCGCCTGGGGCATCTGCTGGGGCGCTACTGCGCCTTCCAGCATCACCGGGATCAATGCCTGCAGGAATGGCAGGTCGGATTCGCGGATCACCGCGAAACCCGCCAGCGGCGTGCTCGCCGAGCAGCCGCTGAGGCTGGCGGTCAGCCCCGCGGTGGCGAGAAAAGCCGAGCCCAGCAAGCCGACCTTGAGCAGGCTGCGGCGTGACAGTTGCGGCGAATCAACAGAGGTGTCGTGCATCGTTGGGGTCGCTCAGGTAGGTGGGTCAGCGCACGAACAGTTTGTAGACCAGCTTCTGCAGCGCCGTGCCGTAGGGCGGATAGATCAACTTGGCGGCGTTGAGGCGTTGCTTGACCAGCACGCCCTTGGCCTTGCTGAAGGTCAGGAAACCCTCGTGGCCGTGGTAGTGACCCATACCGGAAGGGCCGATGCCACCGAACGGCATGTCGTCCTGGGCCACGTGCAGCAGGGTGTCGTTCAGGCACACGCCGCCGGAGTGGGTTTCCTCCAGCACCCGTTGCTGCTCGCGCTTGTCATAGCCGAAAAAGTACAGCGCCAGCGGGCGGGCGCGCTGGTTGATAAAGACGAAGGCGTCTTCCAGGGTGTCGTAGGGGATCACCGGCAGTAGCGGGCCGAAGATTTCGTCTTGCATTACCTTCATCTCGTCGCTGACGTTCAGCAGCACGGCATGGGGCATGCGCCGGCCCTGGGCTTCGGCATACAGCGGGACTATGGTCGCGCCCTTGCTCGCGGCGTCCTCCAGGTAGCCGTTGAGCCGCCGCTGCTGGCGCTCGTTGATGATCGCGGTGTAGTCCGGGTTGTTCTCGAGTTGCGGGTAGAAGCGCAGTACGGCTTCGCGATAAGCCTCGACGAAACCCTCGACCCGGGCCTTGGGCACCAGCACATAGTCCGGCGCCACGCAGGTTTGCCCGGCATTCATGGTCTTGCCGAAGGCGATGCGCTCGGCGGCGTCCGCCAGCGGCACGTCGGCGGAGACGATGGCCGGCGACTTGCCGCCCAGCTCCAGTGTTACCGGGGTGAGGTTTTCCGCGGCGGCGCGCATCACATGCTTGCCGATACTGGTGGCGCCGGTGAACAGCAGGTGATCGAAAGGCAGCTTGGAGAACGCCATGCCGACTTCCGCTTCGCCCAGCACTACGGTGACCAGATCCTCGGGGAACACCTTGGCCAGCAGATCCTTGATCAGTTGCGAGGTGGCCGGAGTCGACTCGCTCATCTTCACCATCACCCGGTTACCGGCGGCCAGCGCGCCGACCAGGGGGCCGATGGAGAGGAACAACGGGTAGTTCCAGGGCACTATCACGCCGACTACGCCGAGCGGCTGATAAACCACCTTGGCCGATGCGGGCATGAATTGTATGCCGACGCTGCGCCGCGAGGGTTTCATCCATTTTTTGATGCGCTGGGTCGCATAGTGGATGCCGTGCAGGCTGGGCATCAGCTCGGCGAGCAAGGTTTCGTCGGCGCTGCGGTTGC
>CAMPJN010000375.1 GCA_946886875.1 uncultured Pseudomonas sp. | reverse complement strand
TAAGTGAGCCCGGCAACCGGGAGGCGGCTGCGATGTGCTTCAGGTTAAGGCTTCGCCGCAACGCTCTAAGCCGAACTTGCCCCCTGAGAAATTCGGATCGACTGTTTTCACCCCGGCAAACGGCAGAATCCTTCAAGCCATGGAATCTGCCGGGATCCGCTCGATACAAACTCATGCAATGCGTTTGCCGCAGCTCTTTCGACATTTACTGCTCTGCCGCTCGGGCATGCTGGAAACCTCTGTTTATATGAGGAAACGCCCATGGCCCTGCTCTATAAAGCCGACCCGGTACGCGGCGAACAGTGGCAAGCGCTGTTCGCCGAACAGGCCGCTGATATCGAATGGCGCGCCTGGCCTGATATCGGCGACCCGCGCGACATTCGCTACCTGGCGGCCTGGCAAGCGCCGGACGATCTCGAGACGCTGCTGCCGAATCTGCAGGTGCTGTTCGCCCTGTCGGCAGGCGTCGACCAGCTCGATCTCGGCCGTTTGCCGGCGAGCTTGCCGGTGGTCCGCTTGCTCGATCCGGGCATTACCCAGGGCATGTGCGAATACGCCAGTTTCGCCGTACTCGGCCTGCATCGGGACATGCTGCGCTACCGTCAGCAGCAGACTGAAAAACGCTGGCAAGCGCACCGCCTGGTACCCGCGCAGAAGCGCCGGGTCGGCGTCCTGGGCCTTGGCCTGCAAGCCCGGCAGATACTCGCCAGCTTGCAACCCTATGGCTTTGCCCTGTCGGGCTGGGCGCGCAGCCAACATCGCATACCCGGGGTCGATTGTTTTGCCGGCGCCGGACAACTGCCGGCTTTCCTCGGCCAATGCGACATATTGCTGTGTGTTCTGCCGCTGACCGAACATACCCAAGGGATTCTCGACCGACAGCTGTTCCAGCACCTGCCCAAAGGCGCCGCGCTGGTCAATATGGGTCGCGGCGGCCACCTGGTGGAAGAAGACTTGCTCGAAGCCCTGGCCAGCGGCCAGCTCAGCGCCGCAGTGCTCGACGTACTGCAACAAGAACCTGCCGCGCCGGACCACCCCTTCTGGCACCACCCGCAGATTCTGCTGACGCCGCATATCGCCGCGATGACCCAACCGGAAAGCGCATTTGGCGTGCTGCTGGAGAATATCCGCCGGCATCAACGCGGCGAGCCCATGCTCGGTCAGATCGATCGTAAGCGGGGTTACTAGCAGGTTCTTCGCATTCGACGTGTAGGGTGCGCCATGCGCACCACCGACAAGCGGGTGTCGGGTGCGCGCAACGCACCCTAGGAGCCGAAGTCACCGAAACAACAATCTGCGACAGCCTGCTATATCCCCTCGGCCTGGGAGACCAAGGGATTCATCAGATCGTAGCGCCTGGCCAGGCGAACGATGCTGCCTTCACGCTCCAGCTCGGCCAGGATAGCGTCGAGACGTTGCTTGAAGTCGCCCTTGTAGGGATAAGCCGATGAGTTGACCCGGGTATAACCGAGATGGCCCTGCTCACCGGAGAGCCAGGGGCCTTCAACCACCCAATCGAGCCCTTTGCCACCGAAGACGCCGTCGCGCTGCATCCGGTCCAGCTCCCAGAGCACGGCACGGCGGTCATTGATATAGGCATCCAATCGCCCGCGATAGAGCATGGCCAGGTTGGTGCGGTTGTCCTTGCTATAGATCTGCCGCAGCTCGCCCCGAGCCAGCATGAGCTGGTAGTCCTGGTCGACGATATTGATAAAGCCCCTATTCTGGCCAATGCGCAGGCCGCCATAGGCTTGCGGAAATCGCTCATCCGGGAGTGTTCGAGCCACCTCGGCGCGCACGAAGACCACCAGCTTTTCCCGCAATATGGGCCGCGAGTAGTCCATCCACGGCCGTTCACCTGGCCGAAAATACGGTGGATAGAGAGCGAAAGCCCGCCCCTTGGCCAATTCCGCCAGGCCTCGCGCCCAGGGCAAGGGCCGAATATGCACGCGGTACTCCGGCATGCGGGCGAAGGCGGTGCGCAGAATGTCGTGGTAGAGGCCCTTGGCTTGGTCTCCCTCGGCATAGCTATACGGCGGGTAACCGGCGTCGCAGAGGATGGTCACTTCGATAGGCGGGCTCGCCCAACTCATGGTCGACAAGGCGCAAGCCAATAACCCGACCAGCAACATACGCATACGCAGCCCTCCTGCATGACGCAGCTAAAAACGCACTCGGTGCGGGCAGAGGACCCGTGCCCGATCGAGACGCAAAAAAAAGCCCGCAGTGTGGACGGGCTAAAAAGGGTGACACACCAACAAGTTAGGTAGGCGTTCAAAGCGCCGCGGCGATCGCCTTGCCGACATCCTGGGTCGAGCCTTGGCCGCCGAGATCGGGGGTGATAGGCCCCTCGGCGATGATCTGCTCGATGGCCTTGAGAATCCCGTCGTGGGCGGCGCGGTAACGTTCATCGCCATTGCCGAGGAAATCCAGCATCAAGGCGCCGGACCAGATCATGGCGATCGGGTTGGCGATATTGCGCCCGTAGATATCCGGGGCCGAACCGTGCACCGGCTCGAACAGCGACGGGAAGCGGCGCTCGGGGTCGAGGTTGGCCGAAGGCGCGATGCCGATGGTGCCGGCGCAGGCCGGGCCCAGGTCGGAAAGGATGTCGCCGAACAGGTTCGACGCCACCACCACATCGAAGCGGTCCGGCTGCAACACGAAGCGCGCGCAGAGAATGTCGATGTGCTGCTTGTCCCAGGTGATTTCCGGGTACTGCTCGGCCATCAGCGCGGTGCGCTCGTCCCAGTAAGGCATGCTGATCGAGATGCCGTTGGACTTGGTCGCCGCGGTCAGACGCTTGCGCGGGCGGGTCTGTGCCAGGTCGAAGGCGTACTTGAGGATCCGGTCCACGCCACGACGGGTGAACACCGACTCCTGCAGCACGAACTCATGTTTGCTGCCTTCGAACATCTTGCCGCCCACCGAAGAATATTCGCCTTCGGTATTTTCGCGGATCACCACGAAGTCGATATCGCCAGGTTCGCGTCCGGCCAGCGGGCAGGGCACGCCGGGGAACAAGCGCACCGGGCGGATATTCACGTACTGGTCGAAGTCGCGGCGGAACTTGAGCAGCGATCCCCACAGGGAAATATGGTCCGGCACCTTGTCCGGCCAGCCGACGGCACCGAAGTAGATGGCATCGAAGCCTTTCAGCTGCTCGAACCAATCGTCCGGCATCATCTGCCCGTGTTCCAGGTAGTAATCGCAGTGCGCCCAGTCGAGCACTTCGATGCTCAGGTCCAGACCCCACTTGCGCGCTGCCTGCTCCAGCACCCGCAGCCCTTCGGGCATTATTTCCTTGCCGATGCCGTCGCCGGCGATCGCGGCGATTTTGAATGTCTTGCTCATGCCTTTGTCTCTCGAAATGTGTTCGAACACTGACCGACTCACAGGCCGCCGATATGGAAGGCTTTGACTTCCAGGTACTCGTCCAGGCCGTACTTGGAACCCTCACGGCCCAGGCCGGACTGCTTGACGCCGCCGAACGGCGCCACCTCCATGGAGATGAGCCCGGTATTGAGGCCGACCATGCCGAACTCCAGGGCCTCGCCGAAGCGCCAGGAGCGGCGCATATCCTGGGTGAAGAAGTACGCGGCCAAGCCATAGGGCGTGGCATTGGCCAGGGCCAGCGCTTCGGCCTCATCGGTAAAGCGCATCAGCGGCGCCACCGGGCCGAAGGTTTCCTCGTTGGCCAGCAACATGCCGGCATGGGCCTCGCCGAGCACCGTCGGCTGGACGAACTGACTGTCGCCCGCAGGAATACCACCGCAGAGCAAACGGCCGCCTTTACTCAGGGCATCGTCGATATGCCGGGCGACCTTGCTCACCGCCGCCGCATTGATCAGCGGGCCGGTGGTCACGCCCTCCTCCAGACCGTTGCCGACCTTGAGCTTGCCGACCTCTTCTACAAGGCGCTGGGCGAAGCGCTCGTAGATGCCCTCCTGCACCAGGATGCGATTGGCGCAGACACAGGTCTGTCCGGCGTTACGGAACTTGCTCTGCATGACCCCGGTCACCGCCTGTTCCAGGTCGGCGTCGTCGAACACGATGAACGGGGCGTTGCCGCCCAACTCAAGGCTGAGGCGCTTGATCTGATCGGCGCTCTGGCGCATCAGCACGCTGCCCACAGCGGTCGAGCCGGTGAAGGAAATCTTGCGCACCGTTGGGTTGCCGGTCAGCTCTTCGCCGATCCCCACCGGCATGCCGGTCACCACGTTGAA
>CAMPJN010000374.1 GCA_946886875.1 uncultured Pseudomonas sp. | reverse complement strand
CGGATGATCTGCCGGCAGGGTTGCTGCTTCTTCAATGCCTCGCGGATAAGCGCCAGGCCCGGTTGGTCGCGGTCGTCGCCCTGCAGGAATCGGCAATCCTGGTAAAGGATATCGGCGCTGGCATAGCCGGAAAGCTCTTCGAAGGCTCGATTGACATAGATGAGGATGTTGTCATCCCCCTCTTGCTCGGCAACCACAATGCCGTCGCTCGAAGCGTCGACCACCAGTTGCAGCAGTTTGGCATTGATCATGAAGCGATTCCTGAGCGCAGGGGATAGGGGGCCGGCTCCAGGGCCGTCATCACCGTGGCATTCTAAAACATCCGGGCGGTCTGTCCACTTGCGGCATAATGCCGGCCGTTTCAGACTGTGTACTGCATGTTTCGGAGTTATTTATGAAAGTCGCCATCCTTTCCGGCTCGGTCTATGGCACTGCCGAGGAAGTCGCACGGCATGCCGAGCGCTTGTTGAAAAACGCCGGTTTCGACGCCTGGCACAATCCACGCGCCACTCTGGTGGACGTCCAGGCTTTCGCCCCTGAGGCATTCCTGGCAGTGACCTCGACCACCGGCATGGGCGAGCTGCCGGATAACCTGCAGCCGCTTTACTTCGCCATCCGCGATCATCTGCCGGCCTGGCACGGGCTGCCGGGCGGGGTGATAGCCCTGGGTGACTCCAGCTATGGCGACACCTTCTGCGGTGGCGGCGAGCTGGTGCGCGAACTCTATGCCGAGCTGGGCATTCGCGAGGTGCAGGAGATGTTGCGCCTGGACAGCAGCGAAAGCGTCACCCCGGAAAGCGACGCCGAGCCCTGGCTGGCCGAATTCATCGCGGCGCTGCAGGCCTGATGCACCCGCGCGCCCAGGAACTGATCGCCGCTCTGCAATTGCAGGCGCATCCCGAAGGCGGTTTCTATCGCCGGGTTTTCGAGTCTGGGCAATGCTTGCCAAGTGGCCGCTTATGCTCCACGGCCATCCTGTTTCTACTGCCGGCGGGCGCGGTCGGGCGTTGGCATGCCGTCGATGCCGATGAGCTGTGGCACTTTTACGAAGGTGCGCCGCTGGAATTGCTGATCGCCGAAACGCCCGATGCCATTCGTCGCGAGCGGCTCGGCCCGGTGACCTCGGAGCAGCTGCCGCAGTGCGCGGTGCCTGCTCATGCCTGGCAAGCCGCGCGCAGCCTCGGCGATTTCACCCTGGTCGGTTGCACGGTGGCGCCGGGCTTCGAGTTCGCCGGCTTTCGCTTACTCAGCGAGGATGTTCAGGCGCAAAGCGAGTGGCCTGTGTTGCGCGCGCATTACCCGGAGCTGTTTTAGTCGCCTGACTCGCTCGGTCACTAAGCTGGCTGCCAAGGCAACTTACCTTCGCCCCAACCCTCGCTAGACTCCTTGGCTACTGATAACAATAAGTACCGAGGTGCCTGTCATGACCGTTGCCCAAACGCTGCCCACGTTGAATATCCAGGATCAGGTATCCGCCGCCGAGTGGCAGACGCGTGTCGATCTGGCCGCCTGTTACCGGTTGATCGCGCTATATGGCTGGGATGACCTGATCTTCACCCATATTTCGGCGAAGATCCCCGGCACCGAAGATTTCCTGATCAACCCCTACGGCCTGATGTTTCATGAGATCACCGCCTCCAGCCTGGTGAAGATCGATCTGACCGGCAAAAAGCTGATGGACAGCCCGTTCGACATCAATCCGGCCGGCTACACCATCCACAGCGCCGTGCACGAGGTGCGCCACGATGTGGCCTGCGTGCTGCATATCCACACCGCCGCTGGCATCGCGGTGTCGGCGCAGAAGCAGGGCTTGTTGCCGTTGTCGCAGCAATCGTTGTTTGTGCTCTCCAGCCTGGCCTATCACGGCTACGAGGGCGTTGCGTTGAACCACGACGAGAAGAGCCGCCTGCAGGCGGATCTGGGCGAAAAGAATTTCATGATCCTGCCCAATCACGGCCTGCTCACCGCGGCCGGCAGCATCGCCGATGCGTTTCTGATGATGTTTATCCTGCAGCGCGCCTGCGAAATTCAGGTGATGGCGCAGAGCGGCGGCAGCGAACTGATCCATATTCCCCAGCAGGTACTCGACGGCGCCAAGGCCATGGTTGCCGGCGTGATGAGAAGCCCGCAGGGAATGGGCGGCGCGCTGCCCTGGCCGGCGCTGTTGCGCAAGCTCGACCAGCAAATGCCGGGTTACGCCGCGTGATGCCCCTGCCGGGCATCGCCCTGGCCGATTGGCGTGCGCAAGGACATAGCTTCGAATTCCGCGGCCATACTCTGCGCTATTGGACGGCGGGGCCGGCCGATGCCGCGCCGCTGTTGCTGATCCACGGCTTTCCCACCGCAAGTTGGGATTGGCACTATCTGTGGGCGCCGTTGGCCGCGCACTACCGGCTGATCGCCTGCGATATGCTCGGCTTCGGCGACTCGGCCAAGCCGCGCGGGCATGATTACAGCCTGTTGGAACAGGCCGATGTGCAGCAGGCGCTGCTCGCGCACCTGGGCGTCAACCAGCCGCTGCATGTACTGGCCCACGATTACGGCGACAGCGTCGCCCAGGAGCTGCTCGCTCGCCACCATGAGCAGCGCATCCAACTGGCCAGCTGCGTGTTTCTCAATGGCGGCCTGTTCCCGGAAACCCATCACCCGGTGCTGGTGCAAAAACTCCTGCTCAGCCCCCTCGGGCCATTGATCGGCAAGCTGTTCAGCCGGCACAGCCTGGCGGCCAACTTCGCCAAGATATTCGGCCCGAAGAGCCAACCGAGCGAGCAGGAAATCGACGATTTCTGGAGCCTGATCGCGCACAACGACGGCCCAGGGATCATGCACCGCTTGATCCGCTATATGCCCGAGCGTCGTGTGCAGCGCGAGCGTTGGTTGGCGGCGATGCAGCGTGGTGGGGTGGCGTTACGCCTGATTGACGGTGCGGTCGATCCCATCTCCGGCGCACATATGCTGGCGCGCTACCGCGAGCTGATTCCTGCGCCCGATACCGTGCTGCTCGACGGCATCGGCCATTACCCGCAAACCGAGGCGCCGGCGTTGGTATTGCAGCACTATTTGGCGTTTCGGCAAAACTTGGAGGCGCACGATGCAGCGGCGACAGCTCCTTAAATTCGGCGCCCTCGGAGGCATTGCGGCAGCCGGAGCGGGTTTCTGGGCGCTATCCAGCGGTGCCCCGCCAGGCGACTTGAGCTTGCAAGGTGCGCAGCGGCTGCTGGCGGGGCTGGAGGGCAAGGCATTGCTCAGCCTCAAGGGGTGGACCCCGGCCGAGGTGTTCAACCACTGCGCGCAAAGCATCGAGTATTCCATCAGTGGTTACCCCGAACTGAAACCCGGCTGGTTTCGCAACAGTGCCGGGCCGCTGGCATTCGGCGTATTCGCCGCGCGCGGGGCTATGCGCCATCCATTGGACGAGGCGATCCCTGGTGCTGCGGCCTTGCAGCAACCGGCGACCCTGGTCGAGGCGTTGTCGCGCCTGCAGCGTGCTTTTGCCGATTTCGCCGCGCATCGCGGCGAGTTGCAACCGCACTTTGCCTACGGAGTGCTCGACCATGACGACTACGCCCAAGCCCATGTGCTGCATCTGTATAACCATCTGAGCCTGATCCGCACGGCCTGAGCGCTCGTCGATCATCCCGCTGCCTTATCGATCAATATTCAGCAGCGGTCGTTCTATTGTGATGGTTCTATGACTGCCGGACACTCGGTGCATTATTTGGATCTGTCCAGGAGTCTGCCATGAGTGAAGCCATCCGTTTTCAAGACCAGGTTGTGATCGTTACCGGTGCCGGCGGCGGCCTGGGCCGCGCCCATGCGCTGCTGTTCGCCAAGCACGGCGCCAAAGTGGTGGTCAACGATCTGGGCGGCAGCACCCATGGCGAAGGCGCCAACTCATCGGCTGCCGACAAGGTGGTCGAGGAGATCCGCGCCGCCGGCGGCACCGCGGTGGCCAACTACGATTCGGTGACCGACGGCGAGAAGATCGTGCAATGCGCCCTCGACGCTTTCGGCCGCATCGATGTGGTGGTCAATAACGCCGGCATTCTGCGCGACAAGACCTTCCACAAGATGGAAGACGCCGACTGGGATCTGGTCTACAAGGTTCACGTCGAAGGTGCCTACAAGGTGACCCGCGCCGCCTGGCCGCACATGCGCGAGCAGAATTACGGGCGGGTGATCTTCACCGCGTCCACCTCGGGCATCTACGGCAACTTCGGCCAGTCCAACTA
>CAMPJN010000373.1 GCA_946886875.1 uncultured Pseudomonas sp. | reverse complement strand
CTTTATCAGGTCATCCTCAGGCAGAAACCCGCTCAATGCCCCGTAAAAGCTGGCGTGATGCCATCGCCGCCTACTCAAGTCCCGCGACACTGGTGCTGCTGCTGCTCGGCTTTGCCGCCGGGCTGCCCTATATGCTGGTGTTCTCCACACTGTCGGTATGGCTGCGCGAAGCCGGCGTGGCCCGCGAAACCATTGGCTTCGCCAGCCTGATCGGGCTGGCCTATGCCTTCAAATGGGTCTGGTCGCCGTTGCTCGACCAATGGCGCCTGCCGCTGCTCGGCCGCCTCGGTCGCCGACGTTCCTGGCTGATACTCGCGCAGGTATTGATCGCCGCAGGGCTGGCCGGCATGGCGCTGTGCGATCCGCAGACCCATCTGACCTGGCTGATCGCCCTTGCCGTCCTGGTCGCATTCGCCTCGGCAACGCAGGATATCGCCGTCGATGCCTATCGCCTGGAAATCGTCGACGACAGCCGCCAGGCGGCGCTCGCGGCCAGCTATATGGCCGGCTACCGGGTCGCCGCGCTGTTGGCCACCGCCGGCGCGCTGTATTTTGCCGAAGGCTTCGGCTCCACCGTACAGCTCTACCAGCACAGCGCCTGGGCCGGTACCTATCTGGTGTTTGCCCTGCTAATGCTGCCGGGCCTGCTCACCAGCCTGTGGATGCGCGAGCCGGCGGTGCCGCTGCAAACTCAGCTGGCCGCCGCCCGCTATGGCTTCAGCCGGCAGATCGCTTCGGTACTGGTACTGATAGTGTTACTGGTGTCGGTGCCGGCGATGTTCACCCAATTCTTCCATACCGACTTCGCCAGCCTGTTCAGCGGCGAGGCCAGCCTGCTCGATCTGCTACTGGAAGACCGCGCATTCCTGCGTGCCCTGCTCTACACCATCCTCACCGCTCTGTGCCTGTCGCGCATGGGCCGGCGCGGCTTGGCGCCGGTGCTGACCCCGGTCAACGACTTCGTTCTGCGCTACCGCTGGCAGGCGCTGTTGCTGCTCGGGCTGATCGCGACCTACCGCATGTCCGATACCGTGATGGGCGTGATGGCCAACGTGTTCTACATCGACCAGGGCTTTACCAAGGATCAGATCGCCAGCGTCAGCAAGCTGTTCGGCCTGGTCATGACCCTGCTCGGTGCCGGCATCGGTGGCTTGCTGATCGTGCGCTTCGGCATTCTGCCGATTCTGTTTATCGGCGGCATCACCTCGGCTGCCACCAACTTGCTGTTTATGCTGCTGGTCAGCATGGGCGCCGACCTGCAGATGCTGATCGTCACCATCTCCGCAGACAATTTCAGCGCCGGGCTGGCAACGGCGGCGTTCGTCGCTTATTTGTCGAGCCTGACCAACCTCAAATTCTCGGCCACGCAATACGCCTTGCTCAGCTCGATCATGCTGCTGCTGCCACGTTTGATCGGCGGCTACTCGGGCGTGATGGTGGAAAAGTTCGGCTATGAACAGTTCTTTATCGCCACCGCCCTGCTGGGGGTGCCGACGCTGATCCTGATCGCCCTGCAATGGAACCGTGAGCGCCCACAGCCTAACGGTTCGGCGCCGACCGAGACGCCCGAGCCTAGCGGCAACACTGCGCTGAAGAGTGAAGCCAACGGTTAGCAGATTGCCTGCCGAGCCAATGCGGCGCAAAACGAACTGCAAGAAGTCGCCAAGCCTTGATATGCGTGCGGCGCAGGCATATCAAGGCCAATCCTGATCGCGCCTATGGCTTATCAGGGCTATCTGCCGGTACCAGATGCACCACGCGTTGTGGGAACGGGATACCGATACCGGCCTCGGTCAGACGCTCCTTGGCCAACTCGATGAAGTTGAAGGTTACCGGCCAGAAGTCCGGCGTCGCCACCCAGACACGCAGCGACAGATTCACCGCGCTGTCGCCCAGCCCAGTCACGAAAACCACCGGTGCCGGCTCCGTAAGCACCCGCGGGTCTTCGGCGATTTTCAGCAGCACATCGCGCGCCTGCTTGATGTCGCTGGAGTAATCGATCCCCAGATCGATGTCGGCGCGGCGTATGGGTTCGCGCGAATAGTTGGTGATATTGCCGTTGGACAGGCTGCCGTTGGGCACTATCACCACCTTGTTGTCCGCGGTTTTCAGAGTGGTGTGGAAGATATGGATGCTGTCGACGCTGCCCGACACTCCCTGGCCTTCGATCCAGTCACCGGCGCGAAACGGGCGGAACAGCATGATCAGCACACCGCCAGCGAAGTTCGCCAGGCTGCCTTGCAGCGCCAGGCCGATGGCCAGACCCGCCGCACCTATCACCGCGATGAACGAGGTTGTTTCCACCCCTATCATCGAAGCCACGCTGACCAGCAGCAGCACCTTGAGCACAATGCTCGCCATACTGCCGATAAAGCTGTGCAGGGCCCGGTCGACGTTGCGCCGCTCCATCAAACTGCCGACTTTACCGGTCAGAATATTGATCAGCCACCAGCCGATCAGCAGGGTCAGTACGGCCAAGGTCAATTGCCCGCCGTATTGCAACACCACTGGCAGCCAGGTCTCGGACAGCTTCACCAGTTGCTCTACATTCATTTCCATTGGGGCATCCTTTTTTTAGCGCAAAAAAACAACCGCGCGCCTATTCCGCACGGTTTCGAGCTTCATCTAATCGATTTGAATGGGGGTCAGGCCCCCGCAAGGCTCGCACTCAGCCGAGCGCGGCCCCAGGGTGGGAGCCCGTGCCGTAGTCGGCAGCGGACTTCAGAACAAATCGATCTAGCCAATAGGCCTGATAGACCTTAATCGCGGAAGTTGTTGAACTGCAATGGCATGCCGAAGTCTTTAACCCGCAAAGCGGCTATGGCTTCTTGCAGGTCGTCGCGCTTCTTGCCGGTGATACGTACCTGCTCGCCCTGGATTGCGGCCTGTACCTTGAGCTTGCTGTCCTTGATGTGAGCGACGATCTTCTTCGCCAGGTCTTTCTCGATGCCTTCGCGCAGGATCACTTCCTGCTTGACGCTCTTGCCCGACGGGTAGGCATCTTTGAACTCCAGGCACTGCACATCGATCTTACGCTTGACTAGACTGAGCTTAAGAATCTCAATCATTTGTTCAAGCTGAAAGTCCGCATCGGCAGTCAGGTTGACAGTCAGCTCTTTCAGTTCAAAGCTACCTTTACCGCGCAGATCATAGCGACGCTCCAGTTCCTTGATCGCGTTGTCGACAGCATTGGTAACTTCGTGCTTGTCCAGTTCGGACACCACGTCGAACGAGGGCATGGGTTTCCTCCAGATAGACGGCGCGCCACGGATCACGAACCGGACACACCAAGCTTGACGGTTAAAAAACCGGGTCATTATATATCCGCAGATGCAAACACTGCCCGGCCATGTACCGGGCCCAAGCGATTTTCCTTAGCGAGCCTGCTCATGCCCAACCCCAACCTCAGCATTCTGGTCGTCGATGACGCCAAGTTTTCCAGTGCCATCATCGGGCGCGCGCTGAGCAATGCAGGCTACCAGGACGTACGCTTCGCCAGCAGCGCCGCTGAAGCGCTGAAACAGATCGAAGCGCGTCCGGCCAGCGTCATCCTCGCCGACTGGCTGATGCCCGAAATGGACGGCCTGGAGCTCACCGGGCGGGTGCGCCAACTCGATGAAATGACCGACCACTACAGCTACATCATTCTGCTCACCGGCAAGGAAGGCGAAAACGTGCTCGCCCAAGCCTTCGACCGTGGCGTCGACGACTTCATCAGCAAAGCCTCGATGCACGCGCAGCTGGTGCCGCGGGTTTATGCCGCCGACCGTCTGTGCAACACCCTGCAGCGCCTGCTGCATGAGAACCGCATGCTCACCAGCAACATCGCCAGCCTGGAGCAGCGCAACCTAGTCGACCCGCTTACCGGGCTGGGCAACTCGCGTTATCTCAAGCAGAAGCTGGTCGATTGCCTGCGCCAGATCGAATCCCGCGGCGGCGCCCTGTGCTACCTGCTGATTGGCCTGCAACAGAGCCAACCGCCGACCGCGCAAGCCCACGACGAGCTGCTGCATGGCGTAGCGCGGCGTCTGCAGCAATTGGTCCGCCCGCTGGATGTCTTGGTGTCGCTGGACGACACCCACTTCGTCATGCTCACTCTGCTCGACAGCCTGCAGGAGTGCTCGCCGAGCAGCTTCAAGCGCCTGCATGAAGGGCTCAACCTCAAGGCGTTCAAGACCAGCGAAGGCTTTATCAGTCTCAAGGCCGGGATCTGCCTGGTCGGGCTCGACGCCCG
>CAMPJN010000372.1 GCA_946886875.1 uncultured Pseudomonas sp. | reverse complement strand
CCCGGCGCCAACCCCAAGGTGATCGGCGAAACCGTCGCCTCGCCGCTGGAACAGGCGATCACCGGCGTCGAGGGCATGCTCTATATGTCGTCCCAGGCCACTGCCGACGGCAGCATGACCCTGACCATCACCTTCGCCCTGGGTACCGATCTGGATACCGCCCAGGTGCAGGTGCAGAACCGCGTGACCCGCAGCATGCCGACCCTGCCCACCGAAGTGCAGCGCCTCGGCGTGACCGTGGACAAGGCCTCGCCCGACCTGACCATGGTGGTGCACCTGATCTCGCCGGACGAGCGTTATGACATGCTCTACCTGTCCAACTACGCCGCCTTGAATATCAAGGACGAGCTGGCGCGCCTGGAAGGCATCGGCGATGTGCAGCTGTTCGGCCTCGGCGATTACTCGCTGCGCGTCTGGCTCGACCCGAACAAGGTGGCCTCGCGCAACCTCACCGCCAGCGATGTGGTCGCCGCGATTCGCGAGCAGAACCGCCAGGTCGCCGCCGGTTCCCTCGGTGCGCCGCCCGCCGATGCCGGCAACAGCTTCCAATTGTCGATCAACACCCAGGGCCGTCTGGTCAGCGAGGAGGAGTTCGAGAACATCATCATCCGCGCCGGCGAGGACGGTGAAATCACCCGCCTGCGCGACATCGCCCGCATCGAGCTGGGCTCCAGCCAGTACGCCCTGCGTTCGCTGCTGAACAACCAGCCGGCTGTGGCCATTCCGATCTTCCAGCGTCCCGGTTCCAACGCCATCGCCATCTCCGATGCGGTGCGCGAACGCATGGCCGAACTGCAGGAAAGCTTCCCGGAAGGCGTCGAGTACTCCATCGTCTATGACCCGACCATCTTCGTCCGCGGTTCCATCGAGGCGGTGGTGCACACCCTGCTCGAAGCCATAGTGCTGGTGGTGCTGGTGGTGATCCTGTTCCTGCAGACCTGGCGCGCCTCGATCATCCCCTTGGTCGCGGTACCGGTGTCGCTGATCGGCACCTTCGCCGTGATGCATATGTTCGGCTTCTCGCTCAACGCCCTGTCGCTGTTCGGCCTGGTGCTGGCGATCGGCATCGTGGTCGACGACGCCATTGTGGTGGTGGAGAACGTCGAGCGTAATATCGGCCTGGGCAAGACCCCGATTGAAGCCACCAAGCAGGCGATGAAGGAAGTCACCGGGCCGATCATCGCCACCGCCCTGGTGCTCTGCGCGGTGTTCGTGCCGACCGCTTTCATCTCGGGCCTCAGCGGGCAGTTCTATCAACAGTTCGCCCTGACCATCGCCATCTCGACGGTGATCTCGGCGTTCAACTCGCTGACCCTGTCGCCTGCCCTGGCCGCGGTATTGCTGAAAAGCCACGACGCGCCCAAGGACGGTTTCTCCAAACTGCTCGACCGGCTGTTCGGCGCCTGGTTGTTCGCTCCCTTCAACCGCGCCTTCAGCCGCGCCAGTAACGGCTATGTCGGCGCGGTACGGCGCATCCTGCGTGGCAGCGGCATCGCCGTGCTGATCTACGCCGGGCTGATGGGCCTGACCTACCTGGGTTTCTCGACCACCCCGACCGGCTTTGTGCCGCCCCAGGACAAGCAATACCTGGTGGCCTTCGCCCAGTTGCCGGACGCCGCGACCCTCGACCGCAGCGAAGACGTGATCAAGCGCATGTCGGAGATCGCCTCCAAGCACCCCGGCGTGGAAAACACCGTGGCCTTCCCCGGCCTGTCGATCAATGGTTTCACCAACAGTCCGAATAGCGGCATCGTCTTCGTCACGCTCAAGGACTTCGACCAGCGTAAGGACGCCAGCATGTCCGCCGATGCGATTGCCGGCGAACTCAACGGCCAGTTCGGCGCGATTCAGGAAGCCTTTATCGCCATCTTCCCGCCACCACCGGTGATGGGCCTGGGCACCATCGGCGGCTTCCGCGTGCAGGTGCAGGATCGCGGCAACCTGGGCTACGAGGCGCTGTACAAGGAAACCCAGAACATCATCCTGAAGAGCCAGAAGGTGCCGGAGCTGGCCGGACTGTTCACCAGCTACCAGGTCAACGTGCCGCAGATCGATGCCGCCATCGACCGCGAGAAAGCCAAGACCCACGGCGTGGCCATCGACGACATCTTCGACACCATGCAGATCTACCTGGGCTCGCTCTACGCCAACGACTTCAACCGTTTTGGCCGCACCTATCAGGTCAATGTGCAGGCCGAGCAGCAGTTCCGCCTGGAAGCCGAGCAGATCGGCCAGCTCAAGGTGCGCAATAACCGTGGCGAGATGGTGCCGCTGTCGACCTTCGTCAAGGTCAGCGACAGTTCCGGGCCGGATCGGGTGATGCACTACAACGGCTTCCTCACCGCCGAGATCAACGGCGCCGCGGCACCGGGCTACAGCTCCGGCCAGGCCGAGGCGGCGATGGCCAAGCTGCTCGAAGAGGAACTGCCCAACGGCATGAGCTTCGAATGGACCGAGCTGACCTATCAGCAGATCCTCGCCGGCAACACCGCGATGTTCGTCTTCCCGCTCTGCGTACTGCTGGCCTTCCTGGTGCTGGCCGCGCAATACGAGAGCTGGAGCCTGCCGCTGGCGGTGATCCTGATCGTGCCCATGACGCTGTTGTCGGCGATTACCGGGGTGATCCTGTCCGGTGGCGACAACAATATCTTCACCCAGATTGGCTTGATCGTACTGGTGGGCTTGGCCTGTAAGAACGCCATCCTGATCGTCGAGTTCGCCAAGGAGAAACAGGAAGAAGGCATGGACCGCGTCGCCGCGGTGCTGGAAGCCTGCCGCCTGCGCTTGCGGCCGATTCTGATGACCAGCTTCGCCTTTATCATGGGCGTGGTGCCGCTGGTGTTGTCATCCGGCGCCGGTGCGGAGATGCGCCATGCCATGGGCGTGGCGGTGTTCAGCGGCATGCTCGGGGTGACCTTCTTCGGCCTGCTGCTGACCCCGGTGTTCTACGTACTGATCCGCGCCTTCGTGGAGAGCGGCCAGGCCAAAAAGGCCGCGCGTTTGCAGGAGGTGCAGGCATGAAGACGCTAGCTCCCGCACTGCTGGCCCTTGCGTCCGTTTTGACACTCACGGCCTGCGCCGTCGGCCCCGATTACCAAGCACCGACAACCGCGCCGGCGCAACTAAGTGGTGCCACGGCTGCCGACTACGACCGCTCTCACTTCGAAGCACTCTGGTGGCAGCAATTCGACGACCCAACCCTGAACCAACTGGTGCAACAGTCCCTCGACGGCAACCGGCAGCTGCGTGTGGCCTTCGCCCGCCTGCGCGCCGCCCGCGCCATTCGTGACGATGTCGCCAATGACCGTTTGCCGACCATCACAAGCCGCGCCAGCAGCGAGATCGGCAAGGCCCAGCAGCCCGGCATCAGCGAGCAACGGGTAAAGAGCGAGCGCTACGACCTGGGCCTGGATATGGCCTGGGAACTGGACCTATTCGGCCGCATCCAGCGCCAGTTGGAAGCCAGCGACGCGCAGATCGAAGTGGCCGAAGCCGACTACTACCAGTTGCAGGTCAGCCTGATCGCCGAGTTGGTGGATGCCTACGGTACCCTGCGCGGCGCCCAGCTGCGCGAACGCATCGCCACGCAGAACCTGGAAAACCAACAGGAATCGCGCGGCATTACCGAACAACTGCGTGAGGCCGGCGTCGGCAGCGAACTGGACGTGCTGCGCGCCGATGCCCGTCTGGCCGGCACCGCGGCCAGCCTGCCGCAACTGCAGGCGCAGCAACAGCGGGCGAAACATCGCATCGCCACCCTGCTCGGCCTGCGCCCGGAACAACTCGACCTGGATCTGTCCGACCGGCCACTGCCGGCCATCGCCAAGGCCCTGCCGATCGGCGACCCGGCCGAACTGCTGCGGCGCAGGCCCGACGTGCATGCCGCCGAGCGCCAACTGGCGGCGGCCACCGCCTCCATCGGCGTGGCCACGGCGGACCTGTTTCCTCGGGTGAGCCTCAGCGGTTTCCTCGGTTTTACCGCCGGGCGCGGTTCGCAACTGGGTTCCTCGGCCGCCCGCGCCTGGGGCGTGGCGCCGAGCATCACCTGGGCGGCGTTCGACCTGGGCAGCGTGCGCGCCCGTTTGCGCGGTGCCGAAGCCGAAGCGGATGGCGCCCTGGCCAACTATGAGCAACAAGTGCTGCTGGCATTGGAGGAATCGGCCAACGCTTTCAGTGACTACGCCAACAACCAGCAACGCCTGCTCGCCCTGCTGCGCCAAGCCGAGGCCAGCCGCGCCGCCGCCGA
>CAMPJN010000371.1 GCA_946886875.1 uncultured Pseudomonas sp. | reverse complement strand
GACGGCAATCGCCCCCCGCAACTGAACTGGATTCAAAACGCCTTTGATACCTGAAGAGGCGCCACACTGAAGGTTATATTCCCGATGGATATGCAAGCCCGCATACGTCAGCTGTTCCAAGCCAGCATTGAAACCAAGCAACAGGCCATGGAAGTGCTCATTCCGCTCATCGAGCAAGGCAGCCAGGCGATGGTTCACGCCCTGCTCAACGAGGGCAAGATCCTCACCTGTGGCAACGGCGGCTCGGCCGGCGACGCCCAGCACTTTTCCTCGGAGTTGCTCAATCGCTTCGAGCGCGAACGCCCCAGCCTGCCGGCCATCGCCTTGACCACCGACTCCTCGACCATTACTTCGATCGCCAACGATTACAGCTACAACGAGATTTTCTCCAAGCAGATCCGCGCCCTCGGTCAACCCGGCGATGTGCTGCTGGCGATCTCTACCAGCGGCAACTCGGCCAACGTGATCCAGGCGATCCAGGCCGCTCACGACCGCGAGATGACCGTCGTTGCCCTCACCGGCCGCGACGGCGGCGGCATGGCGTCGCTGCTGCTGCCTGAAGACGTGGAAATCCGCGTACCTTCGAAAGTCACCGCGCGCATTCAGGAAGTCCATTTACTGGCCATTCACTGCTTGTGCGATCTGATCGACAGCCAACTATTCGGGAGTGAAGAATGACCCGCTTCTCGCTGTTTTGCGTCACCCTGGCATTGAGCCTGAGCCTGGCAGGCTGCGGCAGTCGCAGCATCGGCAATAAAATCGACGACCAGTTCATCGCCCCGGAAGTCGAGGCGAATATCGCCCGCGCCCATGCTGACCTGACCAGCCCGACCTCGCATATAGTGGTGACCAGCTACAACGGCGTGGTCCTGCTCGCCGGACAAACCCCGCGCAGCGAGCTGAAAACCGCAGCCGAACAAGCGGCCCGCAAGGTCCAGGGCGTCAGCAAGCTGCATAACGAACTGCAAGTACTGCAACCCACCTCGCTGCTGGTGCGCAGCAACGACTCTCTATTGACCACCAAGATCAAGGCGCAGATGGTCGCCGACGCCAGCGTGCCCGGGACCCGCATCAAGGTGGTCACCGAGAACGGCATCGTCTACCTGCTGGGGCTGGTATCACGCCAGGAGGCCAGCAGCGCGACCAATCTGGTGCAGAGCGTCGGCGGCGTGCAGAAGATCGTCAAGCTGTTCCAATATACGAACTAGCCGCAACGGCGAATGTAAAAACACAAAGGGCGCCATGGGCGCCCTTTGTGTTTGTCATGCATTTTCCCTTGTAGCTCGGCCCTACTTGACCACTTTCAAGCTGGGTCGACCACTGGGACGCGGCGGCTCGTCATCGGGTGGACCCTGGTCCTCGGGCGCCTCGTCAGCCGCCATAGGTGTTTCCAGATCGAAGACCATACCCTGGCCATTCTCTCGCGCATAAATCGCCAATACCGCAACCGCGGGTACATAAAGGCTGTGGGCAATCCCCCCGAAGCGACCCTCGAAACTCACCGCCTCGTTATCCATATGCAGGTGACGGACCGCGCTGGGCGATACGTTGAGCACGATCTGGCCGTCGCTGGCGAAGCCCGGTGGTACCTGCACGCCGGCGAACTCGGCATTGACCAGCAAGTGGGGGGTGCAATCATTATCGACAATCCATTCGTAGAGCGCACGAATCAGATAGGGACGACTGGAGTTCATCAAAGCCTCCTCAAGCTTTACCACGCCGTTTAAAAACCTAGCACAACGGCCAAGCTACGACGTTCTATCAGGGCGCAACGGACAATGGCAGCAGCAGACCGAAACCGCCCCTCAGGGCGCCGGGCCGGCCTGTTCCGGCCGTTACCCCGTTTCGTTTCAGGACCTTCGCCGTTAACGCATATCGCGTTCGGTAGGGGACAGACTAGTCTGAAAGGCTTCGCGGGCGAACTGGCGATCCATATAGTCGAGCAGGGGCTTGGCCGCCTTCGGCAGCTCGATACCCAATACAGGCAAACGCCAGAGAATCGGCAGCAAACAACAATCGACCAGACTCATCTCTTCACTGAGAAAGTACGCCTTATCGGCAAACAATGCCGACACACCAGTCAGGCTCTCGCGCAATTCCTTGCGCGCCTGCACACGAACCGGCTCCTTGCTACGTGGATCGGCGATCTGATCGACCAGCTTGCACCAGTCGCGCTGAATGCGATGGATCAACAAGCGGCTGTTGGCTCTGGCGACCGGATAAACCGGCAGCAGCGGCGGATGCGGATAACGCTCATCCAGGTACTCCATCACCACGGTCGACTCGTACAGCGCCAGATCGCGGTCCACCAGCGTCGGTAGGCTGGCGTAAGGGTTAACCTCCAGCAGCCTGGGCGGATAATGGCCCTTTTCGACAGTGATGATCTCAGCGCTGACACCCTTCTCGGCGAGCACGATACGTACGCGGTGGGAGTAGTGGTCGGCGGGGTCGGAATAGCAGGCCAACCGATTGGTTACGCCCATGGCGATCCTCCTCGCTTATTTAGGTTATTTAGAAGCAGAAAAACTGCGCGCCCAACAGGGCGCGCAGAACTACAACGGGGGGAACCAGCAGATTAGTGCACGTCCTTCCAGTATTCACGTTTAAGCAAATAAGCAAACACGAAGAAGAAAGCCAGGTACAACAGAACGTAGGTGCCGATGCGCTGGCTTTCCAGCTTCACCGGGTTCGCCGAGTAAGCCAGGAACGTTACCAGGTTCTTGACCGTCTCATCGAACTCTTCTTCGTTCAGTGCACCGGTGTTCGGCTCGACCGTCAACTGATCGCAAGCTTCGTGAGTAACCGGCGTTCCGCTCAACGGATCGAATTGCTTCTTGCCGTCTTCAACCACCTGCACCTGCTTGCAGCCGATGTACTGGTGTCCCTGCAGGTCGGCCAACACGTTAGGCATACCTACGTTCGGGAAGACCTTGTTGTTAGCCCCTAGAGGGCGCGCCGGGTCGTAATAGAAGGTACGCAGGTAGGTGTACAACCAATCGTTGCCACGTACCCGAGCGACCAGGGTCAGATCCGGCGGCGCGGCGCCGAACCAGGCCTTAGCGTCATCGGGCTTCATCCCGATTTTCATGTGGTCACCGATCTTGGCGCCGCTGAAAACCAGGTTTTCCAACATGATTTCATGCGGAACCCCCAAGTCGTCGGCCACCCGCTCATAGCGCTGGAATTTGGCGCTATGGCAACCCATGCAGTAGTTGGCGAACGTACGTGCACCGTCCTGCAAGGCTGCCTTGTCGGTCAGATCGATCTCTACATGGTCCAGCTCGACTTCACCACCGGCGGCAAAAGCCCAGACTGGCAGCGCAGCAATAACAAACGCAGCAAATAGCTTTTTCATCAGCCCGTCACCCTTTCCGGAACCGGTTTGGTTTTTTCCATCCTGGTGTAGAACGGCATCAGGATGAAATACGCGAAGTACAGGAAGGTACATACCTGCGCCAACAGCGTCCGTCCCGGTGTCGGCGCCAACACCCCCAGCACACCGAGGATGACGAAGGACACGCAGAATACCAGCAGCCAGATCTTGCTCAACCAACCCTTATAGCGCATCGACTTGACCGGACTCCGATCCAGCCAGGGCAGAACGAACAAGATAGCGATGGCCGCCCCCATGGCGATAACGCCCATGAGCTTGTCCGGGATCGCCCGCAGAATCGCGTAGAACGGGGTGAAGTACCAAACCGGCGCGATGTGCGCAGGGGTCTTGAACGGGTTAGCGGCTTCGAAGTTCGGCTTCTCGAGGAAGTAACCGCCCATTTCCGGGAAGAAGAACACCACGAAACAGAAGATGAACAGGAACACCACTACGCCGACGATGTCTTTCACGGTGTAGTACGGGTGGAAGGCGATGCCGTCGAGCGGAATACCGTTTTCGTCTTTCTTCTTCTTGATGTCGACACCATCGGGATTGTTCGAGCCGACTTCGTGCAACGCCAGGATGTGCAACACCACCAGACCGAGAATCACGATCGGCAGGGCCACCACATGCAGGGCGAAGAAGCGGTTCAGGGTGATCCCCGAGATCAGGTAGTCACCGCGAATCCACTGGGTCAGGTCTGCACCTATCACCGGAATAGCGCCGAACAGCGAGATGATCACCTGGGCACCCCAGTAGGACATCTGGCCCCACGGCAACAGATAACCCATGAAGGCTTCAGCCATCAGCATCAGGTAGATCAACATGCCGAAGATCCACACCAGCTCGCGCGGCTTCTGGTAGGAGCCGTAGAGCAGA
>CAMPJN010000370.1 GCA_946886875.1 uncultured Pseudomonas sp. | reverse complement strand
AAGGCTGTCCAACTAGAAAAACCAAGAGCGCATGATCGGAAATCGTTATGAGCAAAAACGGGGCACGCTGGCGACAAACAGTGCGATAAAGATAGCCAAGTTGGCGCAAGGCGTCGTATAGCCAGGCGGCGACCGGATCTTCGAAGGTGGACAAAGGCATCAATCGCCGCCTTACCCTAGCCGGGCGCCCCCTGCCCTCTCACCCGATGGGGAGAGAAACGAATCGCGGGCATCCCATAACTTGGTCATGAGCCGCACAGTCTTGACCAGCAGAGCCCAGCACTGGCGCGATCAGGGCATTTCCTGATCGCTGGCGAATGGCAGCAAGGTGATCATGCTTTCGCCCATTTGCCTGGCGTACTCCTGCAACACTTCGCCGGCCAGCGTGACTATGTCTTCGCTCAGTTCGAGGCCGACGCCGGTGCGCCAGGTCACCACCATATCCAGGGGTGGTGGTTGCGGCACGTCGTCGAGAATGGTGACCAGGCCCTGCTTGAGTTCCTCGAGAACCAAGGCCGCGGGCAACGCGCCTATACCGAAACCATCGCGGATCAGGCGTTTCATCGCCGCCACCGAGTTCACGCAACTGATCCGCGGCGTGGCGACGTTGCCGGCGTGCAGCAGGTTGAGGATGTCCTGGTGCGGGCGCGAGTTCTTGGAAAAAGTGACGATGCGTTCCTTGGCCAATTCATCCATCGAGGCGTAGCTGCGGTCGTAGATCGAGCCGGTCAGGACTATCCACTGCACCGGATAGCGCGCCATCTCCAGGTTGCGCACCTCATCGCCGCGCACTACATCGGTCTGGAAAATGATGTCCAGATAACCTTTCTGCAATTGCTCGCAGAGGTTGCGCGCGGTATCGGCGGTGAGTTCGATCTCCACCGCTGGATAGACCTCCATGATCTTTGTTACGAAAGGACTCAGCAGCGTATGAATCACCGTATCCATAACGCCTAGACGGATGCGTCCCTGAATATTGCCGGTCTCGCTGATCGACTGTTTCAACGCCTGCATGGTGTCGAGCATGCGCTCGGCATATTCGAGTACCTTGCGCCCTTCCGGGGTCAGCGAAACCCCCTTCGAATCGCGCAGAAAAAGACGAACCCCCAGCTCGTCTTCCAGCGCGGCAATGCGGCTGGAAATCGAGGCCTGGGTGCTGAACAGCTTCTCTGCCGTGAGGCGAAAACTCTTCAGCCGTGCGACCCAGACGAAGGTCTCGAGAAATCTCAGGTTCATGGCTGTTCAGCCCTCGTGCGATCAACGGAAAACGGCGTTCTGCCAGCTACTCACGAAGCAGGTTACATGCCAGCGCTAGGTGAAGTCGCCCATCGAACGCATCGGATTTTCTTATCGGTGGCCTCTGTTTTTTTTCGTTGGACGCTATCTCATGCTGCTACCAAGAATCTCCCTGCGGCAACCCAAGCTCGATAACAACAGACCGCGAACGCGCCCTGCCAAGCAGACGGTAACCACCGCTGTGCGCGCTTACCTCACAGGAGAGATTTCTCATGAACCAGATCCACCGCATGGCGGCTTTGCTCGCCATCAGCAGTGTGCCCGGCGTGGCCAGTGCCGACTTTATCAGCGACAGCAAAGGCAGCCTCGAGCTGCGCAATTTCTACTTCAATCGCGATTTCCGCCAGGACAATGCGCGCGACAAGGCTGAGGAATGGGCGCAGGGCTTTTTGCTGCGCATGGAGTCCGGCTACACCGAAGGCACGGTCGGTGTCGGCATCGATGCGCTGGGCATGGTCGGTTTCCAACTCGACTCCGGCGAGGGCACCGCGGGCAGCGGCCTGCTGCCGGCAGACCGCTCCGGCGGCTCGCAGAACGAATACGCCAAGCTCGATGTCACCGCCAAGTTCAAGGCCTCCAACAGCACCTTGCGCATCGGCTCTCTGGCATTCCGCAGTCCTATCGTTTCGTCCAACGACTCGCGCTTGCTGCCAGGCTCGTTCCGCGGCGCCCTGCTGAACGTGCAGGAGATCGACAAGCTCACTCTGCAAGGCGGCAAGATCAATCGGGTCAGGGCCAACGCCTCCACCGACTACACCGAGATGAGCGCCAACCGCATCGGCGGCAACAGCGACTCGTTCACCTTCGCCGGCGGCGATTACAAACTGACCCCCGAGCTGAGCCTGGGCCTGCACTACGGCGAGCTGGACGATATTTACCAGCAGCACTACGGCACCCTGGTCTACCTCAAGCCGCTGGGCGAAGGGCAGTCGTTCAAGACCGATTTGCGCTTCGCCAAGAGCCGCGAAGACGGTAACTTCCGCGACATCGACAACAAGGCCTTCGGCGCCATGTTCACCTATACCCTGGGCGGCCATGCGTTCGGCGCCGGCTACCAGCGCATGAGCGGCGACGATCCCTTCCCCTATATCGCCAACAGCGATCCGTATCTGGTCAACTTCGTCCAGATCAACGATTTCGCCAACATCGACGAACGCTCCTGGCAGGCCCGCTACGACTACAACTTCGCCGCCATGGGCATCCCCGGCCTGACCTTCATGACCCGTTACATGTCCGGCGACCACGTCCAGGTTGGCGGCAGCAACGGCGGCAAGGAATGGGAACGCGACATGGACCTGGCCTACGTGGTGCAGAGCGGCCCGCTGAAGAACCTCGGCCTGAAATGGCGTAACGCCACCGTGCGCTCGAACTTCGGCAACGACCTCGACGAAAACCGCCTGATCCTCAGCTATACCCTGCCGCTCTGGTAATCGGCTTAGCCCACAGGCCGGCGGTTGTCATCGCCGGCCACACCATCTTCTCGCCTCGCACGAACGGACTTCATCCTGGCGATACTTATGCTGTCCTACGACTGGCCCACCTTCGTGGCTACTACTGGGAAGGGGGCGAGGAGCCTCCCATGCAGATATTCCTGTCCTGGCAACAAAAATTCCGCCTGCTGATCATCATCACCCTGCTCGGCCTGGGGTTGATCACGGCGACCTCGTTCTGGGCCAGCCGCCAAGTCAACGCGGCGCTGCATGCCCGGGAAAACGCCACGGCATTCGCCGGCGCCTCCTCCGCGTTGGTCAACGACTGGCTCAAGCTCGGCATCCTGCGCAGGGAACTCACGCCCACCAATAGTGCGGAATTTCTCGCGCGCATCGGCGCCCTGGAACAGCTCGTCGAGCAGTTTTCCCGGCAGGCTCAAGGTCTGGACGACAACACCATCGGCCAGAGCGCAGAACAGATCGAAGCCTTGATCCTGAGCGAAACTGGCCTGCAAAGAAGCTGGCTGGCACTGTCCCAACAACTGGGCCTGACGCCCTTCCAAGGCCAACGCCAAACGCTTGCCGCTAGCGCCAAGCAATTGGAAGCCATCACCATCGGCCTGATCCAGCCGCTGATCGCCGCAGTCCTGAGCAACCAGCGCAACTACCTGTCGACCTTCGACAGCGATTACGCCGCCCAGGCCCATAGCGCCCTCAACGAGTTGCAGGCCAAGCTGCAGGAACTGGATTGGGGCGATAACCAGATCGGCCAGACGGTCGCGGCCTTCAGTGCGGCCTTCGTCCAAGCGGATGCATCCATCCAGCAACTGCGCGCCCTCGAAGCGCGACTGGCCGAGCAACGCGAGCAAACCGAGCAGCGCATTCTTGAGCAGAACCGCATGCTGCAGGACGGCATCCTCGCCAGCACCGCGCAGCAAGCGCGACAGGCCAGGCACTCGGCGAACTGGCTGATGGGGCTGACCTCACTCTGCGTCGCGCTGTTTCTGCTGCTCACCCTGAGCCAGGCATCGCGCACATTGATGGCGCAGCTGCACAAGGTCACCCGCCTGCTCACCCAGGTCGCGTCCGGCGACCTCACCGGTAGCCTGGCCATTGGCGGCAACCCCAAGGATGAATTCAATCAATTGGGCGAGGCCTGCAATCGTATGATTCGGGGCATCGCCCGGATTCTCTGCCAGGTGGTCGAAGCCAATCGTGCCCTGACCAAATTGCACACCTACCTCGGCGACTCGATGCGCGACCTCGGCACTAACAGCAGCCAGGTGGAAATCCAGACCGAACAGGCAGCCTCGGCCTCCCAGCAGATCTGCGCGACCATCAACGAAATGGCCCAGCGCACCTCGGACGTCGGCAACTCGACCCACAGCGCCTACGAGTCGGCACGTTTGGGCAGCACCGTGATCGATGCCAGCGTCGACAATATGCGCCGGCTGTCGCAGCTGATCCAGCAGACCCACGCTCAGGTTGCCCTGCTCAGCCAGTCCAGCGGCAAGGTGCGCGGCATCATCGATGTGATCAACAGCCTGGCCGACCAGA
>CAMPJN010000369.1 GCA_946886875.1 uncultured Pseudomonas sp. | reverse complement strand
CAGCATCAGGGTGCCGCCCTCGTCCTCGCCGACTATGGCGTCGTAGGCCAGCAGCAGCGCGATCAGCGGCACCAGAAAGGTCGCCAGGCTAGCCAGGCTGGCGATGGTCGCCGGGATCGAGGTGAAGCCCAGCTGCCCGGACGCCGCGGCGCCAAGCCAGGCGATGCCCACCGCCAGCACCGCGAACAGCAGGCTGATGGCGAGCAGCCAACGGTTGCGCAGGCCGTCGCTGAGTTCCTTGCGGGCGATATTCCAGACCGTGTTCATCGCGCGCCCTCATCTATCTGCGTAGCTTGGGCGTGATCCATATAGTGGCGGTACAGGTCTTCCAGCGACGGTTGATGGATGTCGATGTCCTGGGCGCCGCCTTCGCCGAGCAGTTCGCGTAGCAGGTCGAGTTTGTGGCCGTTGATCGCCACCACTTCGATGCCGTCGGTACCCAGGGTGCGGGCCTTATGCCCGTCGGCGTGCCAGCGCTGAAGCAGTTTTTCGCTGTGCTGCAAACCACTGGCGCGGATCAGCGCGGGCAAGCCAGCATCCGCGCGCAGGCTGGCCAGGCTGCCGACCGCCTGCAAACGACCATGGGCGAGAATCGCCGCGCGGTTGATATGCGCCTCGACCCCCGGCAACACATGGGAGCAGAGAATGATGCTGGTGCCCTGCTGGCGCAGGCGGTCGACCAGTTGGTAGAGATCCTGGGTGGCGATGGGGTCGAGGCCGACCGTGGGTTCGTCGAGCAATAACAGGCGCGGCGCGCCAAGCAGCGCCTGGGCCAGGCCGAGACGCTGGCGCATGCCCTTGGAATAGGTTTTCACCCGCCGATCCATGGCCGCGGCCAGGCCGACCTGTTCCAGCAACTCGTCAACCTGGCTCAGCGGCGCGCCCTTGAGCCGGGCGAAATGGCGCAGGGTCTCGCGGCCGCTGAGTTGGGCATAGAAGGTCACGTTCTCCGGCAGGTAACCGAGTTGTTGGCGCACCTGGGGATCATTGGGCGTGCGCCCGAGCACCTGCACCCGGCCGCTGCTGGCCTGCAACAGGCCGAGAATCAGCTTCATGCTGGTGGTTTTGCCGGCACCGTTGTGGCCGAACAGGCCCAGCACTTCTCCTTCGCCCAGGCTCAGGTGCAAATCGTGCAGCACGGTCATATTGCCGTAGTGCTGGCTGACGCCTTCGATCTCGACGGCATTCATGGCGTTGGCTCCTGGCGGTTTTGCAGCATATCGGCGGTGGGCAATTGCATCAGCGGATGGCTGTCCTGAACGCCCGGCGATTTCATCACCGGAAAGGCGCGCTGCACCCAGCGCAGCAGTTCAATGCTCGGGCTATTCATCAGCAGACGCACCTGCGGGTACAGCCACAGCAGGCGGTCGACGTTGTCGTTGGGTTCGTAGGCGACATCGCCGAGGCCGTCGTCGTTGCGGTCCCAGCCGAGGTAGTCGCTCCAATAGTTGCCGCGCCCGTCCAGCGACCATTCCTGGGTGCGCACCGCGACGTATTTGACCTGTTGCTGGTTGTCGACGAAGGCGTTGCCGGCGATGCGGTTGTCCTCTGAGCCAGCGGTCAGGTGAATGCCCAGGGCGCTGCGTTCGAAGTGGTTGTGCTCGATGCTGTTGAACAGCGAGTTGTAGATGAACAGTGCCTTGCCTTCGGCGCCGGAGATCATGCTGTCGCCGGTCGAGCCGCTGCGCACGTCGCTGACCAGATTGTCGCGGATGGTCGAATAGGTGATGTAGTTCATCAGGATGCCGTAGTTCTCGTCCTGTTCGGAGCGATTGCCGATCACCGTCAGCTTGCGGCTCTGCATCAGCGCATAGCCGGTGCGGGTGCGGCGGGTGGTGTTGCCGAGCACCTGGTTGTCGTTGGAGAACATGTAGTGCACGCCGTAGCGCAGGTCTTCCAGGGTGTTGCCTTCGAGCAGGTTGCCGTTGGATGTGTCGATATAGATGCCATCGCGGGCATCGCGCACCTGGTTGCCGACGACCTTGGCGCCGCGCACCCCGTACAGGTGAATGCCGTTGCCGCGATCCTGCGAGCGGATGCTGGCATCGCCCTGGATGCTATTGCCGATCAGCTTGACATCCGCCGTGCCGTCGACCCAGATGCCGAAGCCCGGACCCTGCATGCGGTTGTTCTTGATCAGCGCGCCGCTGGCCTTGGGCTGAATGAATATGGCGGAGTTCATCGCGGTCATATCGCGGCCCCAGTCCAGCAGCGTACAGCCTTCGACGGTTACGTCCGGCGCGCTGATAAGCAGACCGTTGCCCTGCCCCTCGCCCTGCAGCACAGCACCGGGTTCGCAAAGGATATGCATCGGCTGATCGATACTGAACGAGCCCCGATATTCGCCAGCGGGCAGGTGCCAGCGATTGTCACCCTCGGCCTGTAACGGCAGAGCGGTGATGGGTTGCGGCGCCGCCTGGGCAGCGCCGCAGAAAATAAGCAGCGACAGCGCAGCGGCGTAAAGCGAAACGATTGCCTGAGGTCTGAGCACTGCGGTTACCTGGTTTCTCGAGCCATACGGAGCTCGTGAAATAAATGGGGACCGTGGTCCGGATTTCATCCGGGCTACGGGTCTGTTGCTCGAGCCGATCCATCCCCTCTCCCGGAGGTAGAGGGGAGTAAACTGCGTCAATCGCAGAAGTATCTGAAGGCTCCCACGTCGACGTGGGAAGCGGCGACGAAATCCTAGGGCGGACATGCCGAAGGCTTGTCCGCCATCTGGGCACTAGCGGTGGACAAGGCTTCGCCATGTCCACCCTACATCCCCTTAACGCCCTTACGCCGGCTTAACCATCATGCGACCGACCATTTCCATATGCAGGGCGTGGCAGAACCAGCTGCAGTAGTACCAGTGCAGGCCGGGCTTGTCGGCGATAAAGGTGATGGACGCGGTTTGCTGCGGGCTGATTTCCATGCTCGCGCCGTGGTTGACCATGACGAAACCGTGGGACACGTCCTCGATCTGGTCAATGTTGGTGATGGTCACGGTGACCTCATCGCCCTGGTTGACGTTGAACTCGGTCAGGCCGTAGGACGGCGCCATCGAGGTCATGTACACGCGGACTTTGTTGCCCTCGCGGATGACCTTGTTGTCGGTCTCCAGATTGATGCCGTCCTTCTTCGCCCGCTCGACTGTGGGGGCGAAGAACGGGTCGTTGCGGTCCCAGATCTTGCGGGTCTTGATCTGGTCACGACGCGCCATGGTGCAGTCATGCGGTTCGGCGAAGGTCGGGCCGTCGTGCACCAGCTTCATTTCGTCGCCGGAGATATCGATCAACTGATCGTTTTCCGGGTGCAGCGGGCCGGTCGGCAGGAAGCGGTCCTTGGAGAACTTGCTCAGGGCGATCAGCCACTTGCCATCCGCTTCGCTGGTCTCGCACAGCGAGGCGTGGATGTGTCCTGGGTTGTAGTGCACATCGAGCTTCTGCTTGATGTAGTTGACCTTCTCGCCCTTGTAGGCACGCACGGCCTCGGCCATGTTCCACTTGACCACCTGGCTGTCGATAAACAGCGTGGTGTAGGCGTTGCCGCGACCGTCGAAAGTGGTGTGCAGCGGGCCCAGGCCCAGTTCGGGTTCGGCGGCGATGGCGTCGCGCGGGTCCTTGAGCTTGTCATCGAACAGGTCGTCGAGCTTGGCGATTTCGATCATCGATACGGTCGGCGACAGCTTGCCGTTGGCGATGAAATATTTGCCGTCGGACGAGGTGTTGCAGCCGTGCGGGTTCTTCGGCACCGGGATGTAACGGGTCAGTTGCGAGCCTTCGCGGCCATCGACCACCGGCGTCTTGGAGTCGCCAAGGGTGGTGAACTTGCCGGCCTTGATCGCCGCTTCGATACGCTCGATGTTGAACACCACCACCCAATCGCGCTCGTTGCGCATCATGCCGCCGAGGTCGTAGGCCTTCTCCGAGTTGTAGCAGGTGGAGGCGGCGTACTTGCCGGTGTAGTCGGCGTCGGTGTTGTCCAGGTTGCCGTCGACTATGACCTGGAAGGCCATTTCCATGGTCTCGGCGTCGATGGCGTTGAACATGGTGTAGCTGTTCTTGTCCTGCAGATCGTAGGTGCTGCCATCGTTGGGATGGGGGATGACGAACTCCGCGTTGGCGAACACATACTTGGTGTAAGGCACCTTCTGCAGACGCAGACCGTGGATGGCCTGGACGTTGGGCACGGTGATCATCTTGTCGCACTTCATGATATCCAGACGGATACGCGCGACCCGGCTGTTGGCCTTGTCGTTGATGAACAGGTACTTGCCGTCGTACTTGCCGTCGGTCATGGAGAT
>CAMPJN010000368.1 GCA_946886875.1 uncultured Pseudomonas sp. | reverse complement strand
AATTGAGCAAGTCCCTGCAAGCCATTCGTGGCATGAACGACACCCTGCCCGAGCAGACCCCGCTTTGGCGTTACTTCGAAGACAGCGTGGCGCGCCTGCTCGATGGCTATGGCTATCGGCAGATCCGCATGCCCATCGTCGAGTTCACCGAACTGTTCAAACGTTCGATCGGCGAAGTGACCGATATCGTCGAAAAGGAGATGTACACCTTCGAGGATCGCAACGGCGATTCCCTGACCCTGCGCCCCGAAGGCACTGCGGCCTGCGTGCGGGCGGTGCTCGAACACGGCCTGGCCGGTGGCGGGCAGACCCAGAAACTCTGGTATATCGGCCCGATGTTCCGTCACGAGCGTCCGCAGAAAGGCCGTTATCGCCAGTTCCACCAGATCGGCGTGGAAGTATTCAATATTGACGGCCCGGATATCGACGCCGAGTTGATCGTGCTGACCTGGCGCCTCTGGGGCTTGCTCGGTATTCGCGACGCTGTAACCCTGGAACTCAATAGTCTGGGCACCAGCGCCGCACGAGCGGTATACCGCGAGGCCCTGGTCGAGTACCTGTCGGCGCGTGCCGATCGGCTCGACGAAGACAGCCGCCGCCGCCTGACCAGCAACCCATTGCGCGTGCTCGACAGCAAGAACCCCGAGACCCAGGCGTTGCTGGCCGATGCGCCGAAGATGGCGGATTACCTCGACGAAGAGTCGCGTATCCACTTCGAAGGCCTCAAGGCCCGCCTGGACGCCGCGGGCGTTCCTTATGTGATCAATCCCAAGCTGGTTCGGGGCCTGGACTATTACAGCAAGACCGTATTCGAATGGGTTACCGATCAGCTCGGTGCCCAGGGGACCGTTTGCGCTGGCGGCCGTTACGACGGCCTGGTCGAGCAAATGGGCGGCAAGCCGACGCCGGGCGTCGGTTTTGCCATGGGTATCGAACGTCTGGTGCTGCTGCTCGAAACCCTGGATAAAGTACCCGCGGAAATCGCCCGTCAGGTCGATGTCTACCTGTGCGCTTTCGGCGAGCCGGCGGAACTGGCGGCGCTGGCATTGGCCGAGGGTCTGCGTGATCAATTACCGCGGCTGCGTTTGCAGGTCAACGCGGGCGCGGGCAGTTTCAAAAGCCAGTTGAAGAAGGCCGACAAGAGCGGCGCGCTCTTCGCGTTGGTCTTGGGTGAAGACGAACTGGCCCAGCAAGTGGTAGGTTGCAAGCCGCTGCGCGACCAGGGCGAACAACAAAGTATTGCCTGGTCGGCATTGGCCGAACATTTGGCTACCTGCGCCATGCAGGCTTAAGCGTTTTTAGCGAATACGAAAAATAGGAGTACTGGGGTGGTTTCGCGTACCGATGATGAAGAGCTGGCGGTAGTCAAGGAGTGGTGGCAGCGCAATGGCAAGCCATTGCTCACCGGTGTGGCGTTGGCCTTGGTGGCAGTATTCGGCTGGCAGGGTTGGCAGAAATACCAGGCCAACCAGGCTCAGGGCGCATCTGCGGTTTATCAGCAGTTACTGACCACCGCGTTGACCCCGGAAGGGCAGCCGGATATGGCCGAGGTCGTCGAGCTGTCGAGCAAGCTGAAGAAGGATTACGCCGGCACTCACTATGCGCAGTACGGCAGCCTGTTCGTGGCCAAGGTTGCGGTTGAGGCTGGCAAGCTGGACGATGCCGCCGCCGAATTGCAGGCGATTGTCGACAAGCCTGCCGACGAGACCCTGGCCGAGCTGGCGCGCCAGCGTCTGGCACGGGTACTGGCGGCGCAAGACAAAGCGCAGGAAGCGCTGACGCTGATCGAAGGCGATGCCGCACCGGCTTATGTCGCCAGCCGTGAAGAATTGAAAGGCGATCTGCTGGTCAAGCTGGGTCGCGATGACGATGCGCACGCCGCTTATCTCAAGGCTAAAGCTGCACTGTCCGAAGAGGCCGCTGTCGGTGGCCTGCAAATGAAGCTCGACGATCTGGCGAAAGGGGATGCGTGACGTGATGCGTTGGAGAAATGCCGCACTGCTGGCCCTGGCCGTTATGGCCGTTGGTTGCAGCAGCAATAGCAAGAAAGAACTGCCACCGGCAGAGCTGCCAAAGTTCGAAAAAGAAGTGCAGCTGAAAAAAGAATGGAGCCGTTCGATCGGTAAAGGTCAGGGCGAGACCTTCAATATGTTGGTGCCGGCTATCGACGGCGAGAGCATTTTTGCCGCCGATGTCGAAGGCCTGGTGCTGGCGCTCGACCGCACGACCGGTAAGGTGATTTGGAAAAACGACTTGGAGCTGCCGGTTTCCGGAGCGGTCGGTGCCGGTTACGGCCTGGTCGTGGTCGGCACCCTGAAAGGCGAAATCATCGCCCTGGACGCCGTATCCGGTGAAGAAAAATGGCGTGCCCAGGCTCCCAGTGAAGTGCTCGCGGCACCCGCTATCAACGGCGATATCGTGCTGGTGCAAACCCAGGACGACCGTCTGCTTGCTCTGGATGCCGATACCGGCAGCCAGCGCTGGCTGTTCGACAACACCCCGGCGGTGCTCACTCTGCGCGGTACCGGTAGCCCGGTGCTGACCAATCGTCTGGCGATTGCAGGCTTGTCCAGCGGCAAGGTCATCGCCCTCGATGCTCAGCGTGGCATACCGGTTTGGGAACAGCGCGTGGCAATTCCACAAGGTCGCTCCGAGCTGGAGCGCGTAGTGGATATCGATGGCGGCTTGTTGTTGTCCGGCGGCACGCTCTACGCGGTCAGCTATCAGGGTCGCCTCGCCGCCCTGGATCTGGAAAGCGGGCGCATTCTCTGGCAACGCGAAGCTTCCAGCTCGGTGGGTCTCGCCCAGGGTTACGGTAGCGTTTACGTGAGCCTGGCCAGCGGCACCGTGGAAGGTGTCGACGAGCGTTCCGCATCGGCTTTGTGGAGCAACGATGCCCTGGCTCGTCGTCAACTGTCGGCGCCGGAAGTGTTCTCCAGCTATGTCGCCTTTGGCGATCTGGAAGGCTATCTGCATCTGATCAGTCAGGTGGATGGCCGTTTCGTCGGCCGCGAGCGTATCGACAGCGACGGTCTGCGCGCTCGTCCGCTGGTAGTCGGCGATTGGCTGTATGCCTTCGGCAATAGCGGCAACCTGGTGGCTTTGACCATCAAGTGATCCGCTAACGCCTTGGCTATGCTGCACAGCATTGATGGCTGTGCAGCATGGTCGGTGTTGTGATTTCCGGCCGCTGCCCATGCAGCGGCTTTTGTATTTTCTGAAATAACGAAGTGGAGAGCCTAATGGTTCCCGTAATTGCCCTGGTGGGCCGCCCGAACGTGGGCAAGTCCACGCTGTTCAACCGCTTGACCAAAAGCCGCGACGCGATTGTCGGCGACCTGTCCGGTCTGACCCGAGATCGCCAATACGGCGAGGCCAAGTGGCAGGGCCGCACCTATATCGTCATCGACACCGGCGGCATTTCCGGCGACGAAGAGGGCATCGATGCGAAGATGGCCGAGCAGTCGCTGCAGGCGATCGAAGAAGCCGATGCCGTGCTTTTCCTGGTGGACGCGCGCGCCGGCTTGTCGGCATCGGACCAGATGATTGGCGAGCACCTGCGTAGGCGCAACAAGCGCAGCTTCCTGGTGATCAACAAGGTCGACAACATCGACCCCGACCTGGCCCGTGCCGAGTTCGCGTCTATGGGCATGGGCGAGTCCCTGGCAATTGCCGGCGCCCATGGCCGCGGTATCACCCAGATGCTCGAAGCGGTGTTGGGTGTATTTCCCAAGGACGAAACCGAGCTGCCGGAAGGTGAGGAAGAGGAAGTCGTGCTGGAAGGCCAGGAGGCCAAGCGCATTCCTGGTCCGAGCGAGAAGGACGGCATCAAGCTGGCGATCATCGGCCGACCCAACGTCGGCAAGTCGACCCTGGTCAACCGCATGCTCGGCGAAGATCGGGTTATCGTTTTCGACCAGGCCGGCACCACTCGCGACAGTATCTACATCCCGTTCGAGCGCGACGACGAGAAGTACACCCTGATCGACACCGCCGGCGTACGCCGCCGCGGCAAGATATTCGAGGCGGTGGAAAAGTTTTCGGTGGTGAAAACCCTGCAGGCGATCCAGGATTCCAATGTCGTGGTGTTCGTCATGGACGCCCGTGAAGGTGTGGTCGATCACGACCTCAACCTGCTCGGCTTCGTGCTCGAAAGCGGCCGCGCCCTGGTGATCGCCCTGAACAAATGGGACGGCATGGAGCCCAGCGAGCGCGACTATGTAAAAGTCGAGCTGCAACGCCGACTGTTCTTCGTCGACTTCGCCGATATCCACTTTATCTCCGCCTTGCACGGCACCG
>CAMPJN010000367.1 GCA_946886875.1 uncultured Pseudomonas sp. | reverse complement strand
TGCCCTTGGCCGGGTCGTATTTCAGCGCCACGGCGAAGTGCGTCGGGTTGGTGATGATCACGTCGGCCTGGGGCACCGCCTGCATCATCCGCCGTTCGGCCATTTCCCGTTGCAGCTGGCGGATACGCTGTTTGACCTCGGGCTTACCCTCGCTGTCCTTGTACTCGTCGCGCACTTCCTGCTTGGTCATCATCAGCTTCTGCTTGTTGTCCCAGAGCTGAAAAGGCACATCGACCGCAGCGATCAGAATCAGCCCGCAGGACATCCACAAGGCGCTCCAGCCAACCACCTGGGCCGCGTGCATGATCGCGGTTTCGACCGGCTCATGGGCAATCGCCAGCAAGTCATCCTGATCGAACGCCAGTACCGTCAGCGCCACCGCCAGGATCACCAGGAACTTGCCGAAAGCCTTGGCCAACTCGACCAGGGCCTTGAGCGAAAACATACGTTTCAACCCGGCCAGCGGGTCCATCCGGCTGGCCTTGGGCGCCAGGGCCTCCGCCGAGAACAACCAGCCACCGAGGGAAATAGGGCCGAGGATCGAGGCGATCAGCAGGGCCAGCAGCAACGGCAACAAAGCGTCCACCGCGACCCGTCCCGAGGCCAGCAGCAGCAAGCCCATGCTCTGCTCGTCCATCACGATATCGCGGCTCAGGGAGAAGTTGCCGCGCATGATGTTCATCATGGCCGTGCCCAAGGTGCCGCCGGAGGCCAGCAGCGCACCGGTGCCGGCGATCATCACCGCCAGGGTGTTGAGTTCCTTGGAGCGGGCGATCTGGCCTTTCTCGCGGGATTCACGGAGACGTTTCTCCGTGGGTTCCTCGCTTTTATCGGCGCCACTTTCGGATTCAGCCATGGCTCACCCCGCCCGCGCCATTTCACGAAGGAACTGCAACGCCTCGGTGGCGAAGCGCTGGTATTGCCCGAGAATATCCGCCATGCCGATCCAGACGATGATGAAACCGAGCAACAGCGTCAGTGGAAAACCGATGGAGAAGATATTCAACTGCGGCGCCGCGCGGGTCATCACGCCGAACGCCATATTCACCACCAGCAGCGCGGTGATCGCCGGCAGCACCAGAATCAGCGCGGCGCCGAACACCCAGCCCAGCTTGTTGGCCAGGGTCCAGTAATGATCGGTCAATAAACCGTCACCGACCGGCATGGTCACGAAACTCTCGGCCAGCACCTCGAACACCACCAGGTGTCCGTTCATGGCGAGAAACAGCAGGGTCACCAACATCAGAAAGAATTGCCCGATCACCGGCACTGAGATGCCATTGGCCGGGTCGACCATGGATGCGAAACCCAGGCCCATCTGTGTCGCGACTATCTGCCCGGCGATCACGAAGGCCTGAAAGAACAGCTGCAAGGTGAAGCCCAGCATCGCCCCGATCAGCACTTCCTGACCGATCATCATGAAGGTTCGCAGGTCGATGGCATCGACCTGCGGCATCGCCGGCAAGGTCGGCATCACCACCACGCACACCGCCAAAGCCAGATACAGACGCACCCGGTTGGGCACCAGTTGCGTGCCGATGATCGGCATGACCATGAACATCGAGGCGATACGAAACAGCGGCAGGAGAAAACTGCCCACCCAACCACCGATCTGGGTATCGCTGAGTTCGAGCATGTCAGCCGATCAACAGCGGAATATTCATGATCAGGTTCTGCGAATATTCCATCAATTGGCGCACCAGCCAGGGACCGATGGCGATCAGCACCATCAGGATCACCAGCAAGCGCGGGAGGAAGCTCAGGGTCTGTTCGTTAATCTGAGTGGCGGCCTGGAACATCGCCACCAGCAGGCCGACGATCAGGCTCGGCACCACCACCACGGCAACGATCATCGCGGTCAGCCACAGCGCTTCACGGAACAGGTCGACGGCTACCTCGGGGGTCATGGCTAAGTCCCTCCGAAGCTGGCGGCCAGGGTGCCCATGATCAGCGCCCAACCGTCGATCAGCACGAACAGCATGATCTTGAACGGCAGCGAGATGATCAGCGGCGAGAGCATCATCATACCCATCGCCATAAGGATACTGGCCACCACCATGTCGATGATCAGGAACGGGATGAAGATCATGAAGCCGATCTGAAACGCGGTTTTCAGCTCAGAGGTGACGAAGGCTGGCACCAGAATGGTCAGCGGCGCGTCTTCCGGGGCGGCGATATCGGTACGCTTGGACAGGCGCACGAACAGTTCCAGATCGCTCTCACGGGTCTGCGCCAGCATGAAGTTCTTCAACGGTATCTCCGCCCGCTTGATCGCCTCCTGGGCCGGCAACTGCTCGTTGAGGTAGGGCTGCACGGCCTCGCGGTTAATCTGCTCGAACACCGGCGCCATGATGAACAGGGTCAAAAACAACGCCATGCCGACCAGAATCTGATTCGACGGCGCCTGCTGCAAGCCCAGGGCCTGGCGCAGGATGGAGAAGACGATGATGATCCGGGTGAAGCTGGTCATCAGCATGACGAACGCCGGAATAAAACTCAGCGCCGTCATGATCAACAGGATCTGCAGGCTGACCGAGTATTCCTGCTGGCCCTGGGCGTCGGTGCTCAGGGTGATCGCCGGGATCGACAGGGGGTTTTCCGCGCCAAACGCCAAGGGCGCGACCAGGCTTAACAGTACAAGCGACAGCAGGCGCAATGCGCTCATCAAGACTTGTCCTTCTGATCCTTACCCAAGAGTTCCATCAAGCGCTGAGCGAACTCGGCACTCGCCGGCTCGCCATCGGGCAAATGCACCGGCTCGACCATGACATGCAACGGCGTGATCCGCCCCGGGGTCAGGCCGAGCAGAATCTGCTCGCCGCCGACCTGGACCAGCACCAAACGGTCGCGCGGACCGAGCGCCTGGCTGGCCAGGATTTTGATCACCTGGCCGCCGCGTGGGCCCATCTGCTGGACCCGACGCATCAACCAGGCGAGCAGGAAAATCAGGCCGATAACCAGCAGCAAGCCGAGCAGCAGCTGCCCCAGCTCGGCGCCGAAACCGCTCTCGCCCAAGGGTTTTACCGCCTGCGCCGCGGGCTCTGCAGCCAAGGCGACAGCAGGCAGGAACAGCATGCTTACGAGGATTCTGCTCATGGTCTCAGCGTAGCTTCTGAATACGTTCACTGGGGCTGATCACATCGGTCAAACGAATGCCGAACTTCTCGTTGACCACTACCACTTCACCGTGGGCGATCAAGGTGCCGTTGACCAGCACATCCAGCGGCTCGCCGGCCAGGCGGTCGAGTTCGATCACCGAGCCCTGGTTGAGCTGCAGCAGGTTACGGATGGTGATGTTGGTGTTGCCCACTTCCATGGAAATCGACACCGGGATATCAAGAATCACATCCAGGTTCGGCCCATCCAGGCTCACTGGCAGGTTGGGCTTGGCGACACTGCCGAACTCTTCCATGGGCGCGCGCGGCGCAGCCGGTTGCGCGGTTGCTCCGGCGGCCAGCATGGCGTCGATATCGTCCTGGCCTTCGGCATCGCCGGCCTCGGAGAGCGCGGCGGCCCACTCATCGGCTAATGCTTGCTCCTCGGGGGAGGTGCGTTCTTCTTCGTCTGCCATCGTCTTTCCTCGGCTGGCTCAAGCGGGATTAGCCGCGCAATTACTTAGCGCTGGCGGTCAATTGGTTCAATTATCTGAAAGGCCAGGTTGCCCTTGTGTGCGCCCAGCTTGACCTTGAAGGCTGGTACGCCGTTGGCGCGCATGACCACCTGATCGGGCAACTCCACCGGAATCACATCGCCGGGTTGCATATGCAGGATGTCGCGCAGGCGCAACTGGCGTTTCGCCACAGTGGCACCCAGGGGCACGCTGACGTCGAGAATGTCTTCGCGCAGCGATTTGACCCAACGCTCGTCCTGATCGTCGACATCGGACTGGAAACCGGCGTCGAGCATTTCGCGAATCGGCTCGATCATCGAATAAGGCATGGTGATGTGCAGGTCGCCGCCACCGCCGTCCAGTTCAATGTGGAAAGTCGACACCACAATGACTTCGCTGGGGCTGACGATATTGGCCAGGGCCGGGTTCACTTCCGAGTTGACGTACTCGAAGTTGATGTCCATGACCGCGTGCCAGGCTTCTTTGAGGTCGACGAAGGCCTGATCCAACACCATGCGCACCACGCGCAACTCGGTCGGGGTGAACTCGCGGCCTTCGATCTTGGCATGGCGACCATCGCCGCCGAAGAAGTTGTCGACCAGCTTGAACACCAGCTTGGCATCCAGGATGAACAGGCCGGTGCCGCGCAGCGGCTTCATCTTCACCAGGTTGAGGCTGGTCGGCACGTACA
>CAMPJN010000366.1 GCA_946886875.1 uncultured Pseudomonas sp. | reverse complement strand
GCTCGCAGGCGCGGGCGAAGTAGGCGTTGAGCATTTCCACCACCTCCTTGGCGCTGAGGCGTTCGCTGATGCTGGTGAAGTTGCGAATATCGGAAAACAGCACTGTCACCTGCTGCGTCTGCCCACCCAGCTCCGGGCGCTCGCCGGACTTGAGCAGCGCCTCGACCACTTGGTTGGAGACGTAGCGGCCGAACATCTGCCGCAGGCGACTGCGCTCGCGCTCCTCGCCCGTCAGGCGCAGCCCCAGTACCCCGAACAAACACAATGAGAGCGTCAGCCCCGCGCTGCCCAGGGGCAGCAGCCAGCCATGGCGGAAAAACAGCTGGCCGAGCAGCAGCAGCGCTGCCACCGCGAGCAGCCAGCCCACCAGTGCCGCCCAGACCGGCAGGCGCAAAAAGCCACAAACCGCCAGGCCGCCGAGTAGCAGCAGGGCGAGCGCCCGCCAAAACGGCGTTGGGCTTTGCAGCTGAGTGCCGCTTAGCAGCGCTTGCAGCACATTGGCGTGTACCTCGACGCCACTCATCAGCAGGCTGCGGCCGCCGATAAAGCCACTGCTGAACGGCGTGAAATGGGCGTCGTTCAAGCCGGCAGCGGTGACGCCCAGCAGCACCAGCTTGCCGCGGAGCGCCTGCACCTGCGGATCGTCCAAGGCGCCCTCGGCCAGTAGCTGTTGCAAGGGCAGGGGCGCGAAAGAGCCGGGCGGGCCGAGGTAGGGAATGACCTCGGCAGGCTGATTGCGTTGTAGTTCGCGGCCGCCTAAGCGCCAGCTGCTAGCCCGCACATCCTGGGCGGTGGCGCGTACCGCGAGTAACGCAGGCAGGCTCAACTGCGGCAGTTCGTCTTGCAGTTGCGCGCGCGCTGCCGCGGCAACGGGCGCGATGCGGT
The DNA here is from genome assembly GCA_946886875.1 of uncultured Pseudomonas sp. The sequence goes on along the minus strand of CAMPJN010000366.1, from coordinate 3,419 downwards.
AACGCCGCACCAGGCCGTCGCCCTCGACCAGCAAATCGGCCAGGCCGACATGGGGCAGTAGTTCGTAATCGGGCAGTGCCAGTAAGTAGTCTGGGCTCGGTAGCAGATAGTCGCTGACCTGTGCGCCGCTGCCGGAACGGCTGGCCACCAGCAGCAACTGGCCGCTGCTCAATTGTTCGCGAAACGCCCGATCGTAGTCGCGCGCGCTCTGTTGCTGGACGCTCCCGAGCTTACTCAGCCAGCGCTCGGGGCTGATGCTGTAGAGCATATCCAGCCCGACGAACGGCACTCCGACCTGACGCAGGCGTTCGACCGCCAGCGCCAGACGGTCGGTCCAGAACAACATGGGATCATCCGGATAGAGCGCCAGGCTCTCTTCATTGATGGCTACTATGGCCACCTGCAGTGGTTCGTCGCGCCGCCCCTGCCACTGAAAATGCAAATCCTGCAGGCGGCGCTCGCCCCAATCGAGAAAGCCGGTTTGGCCGAGCCCCTCGGCCAAACCGGCACTGAGCAGCACCAGCACCAGCAATTTGAGCGGCAGGCGCCAGGCTCGCTTTATCACCATCGACAGCCTCCGCACGCTTGCATCGCCCGCAGGCGCAGGCAACGTCGAACCACTCAAGGCATTTCGCCATGAGCCGGCTATCAGCAAGCATAGGCACTCCCATAAACCCTGCGTGGCAAGGTTTCCGATTGCTAGGGCTGTTGGTGGTGAGGGGACGATGGATGCGGCAGGGCCTGGGCGACCTGCCAGGCGCACTCGGACGATGGCACAACGCGCGCTTCGGAGGTGGGCGCAGTAGCGGAGGTTTTTTCTCAACTTTCTAGCAGGTAGTTTTTCAACGGCCTGCTAGTGCGCCACCAGACAGGTGTCGCCTTGGTCGGTGCGCTGCAGCGCTTGAAGAATGCCCACCGCCAACCGGCAGGCAGGTGGCCGCGCAGCCGCTCAGGCCGCCAGACCTTCGCAGATCAGCATGCCATGGGTGACCATCAGGACTCTGTGGCCGTGCTGCAACCTCAGCGGGCTGCGCGAGGTAATCACCCAGCCTTTGCCGAGCAGTTTTTCGATATGGATACGTAATTCGGGGAGGTAGCGTTGTTCTTGCATGGTTGAGTCCCTGGCACTGCCTATGACGAGGGGAGGAGGAGTACGCAAAGACGTCTCATCCGTGAGCTATGTCACATAGAGTAATGGCATATTGCCTGTGCAAAAAGTGGCAATCTGCCGTCAGCTTGTAGGTCATTTGCGCCGAATGCTTATGGCGTTTGGCTTACAGGCTGCTATGCATTCACTCTGTCCGCGGCGACCTCCTCCTCCGACTGCGGCGAGCTGAACTCCAGGTAACCATCCTCGACCTTGCCATAACGCAGCAGAGCCAGATCCAGCAGGTAGTTCTGGTAAAGCTTCCAGGGCGTACGGTCGCCCTGTTTGGGCAGCTTGGCGGCGGCGCGTTTGATATAGCCGGAGGACAGGTCGAGAAAGGGCGCCTCACGAGCCAGCCGCTTGGGGTCGCGCGGCGTGCATTGGCGCATGCCGAGGGCATCCATATGCTTGATCAGGCGGCAGAAATATTCGCTGGAAAGGTCGGCCTTGAGTGTCCAGCTGGCATTGGTGTAACCCAGCACCACGGCGAGGTTGGGTAGATCGCGCAGCATCACGCCGCGATAGCCCATGCTTTGCGCGGCGTCGAAGGGCGTGCCGTCCACCGCCAGCTCGATACCGCCGAACAGCAGCAGGTCCAGGCCGGTGGCGCTGACGATCACATCGGCCGGCAGCTCCTCGCCGGACTCCAGGCGAATGCCGTGCTCGGTGAAACCGGCGATATGTTCGGTGACCATCGAGGCCTTGCCCGTGCGCAGAACCTCGAACAGATCGCCGTCCGGCACCACACAGAGGCGCTCGTCCCATGGTTTGTAGCTCGGGTTGAAATGGCGCATATCGAAGCCTTCGCCCAGCTCGCGGCGGGCCGCGCCGAGCAGCAGCTTGCGCACCCATTGCGGCTTGGCCTTGGCCAGTTTGTAGAAGCCCATCTGCAAGGCGACATTGCGTGTGCGTGCCAGACGGTAGACGAGTTTGCCCGGCAGAAACCGCCGCAGGAAGTTCGCCAGACGGTCGTATTTCGGCAAGCTCGCCACGTAGGTCGGCGAGCGCTGCAGCATGGTCACGTGCCTGGCCTTGTCGGTCAGTGCCGGCACCAGGGTCACGGCAGTGGCGCCACTGCCGATCACCACTACGTTCTTGTCGCTGTAGTCGAAGTCCTTGGGCCACAGCTGCGGATGAATGAACTCACCCTTGAACTGCTCGCGGCCCTTGTAGTCTGGGGTGTAGCCGGCCTCGTAACGGTAGTAACCGGTACACATCAGCAGCTGGTTGGCGCTGAAGATAAGTGGCTCGGCACCTTCGCTGTGCTGCACCTGCAGGGTCCAGCGCGCCGTGTCGCTGCACCAGTCGGCGCTGAGCACCTTGTGGCCATAGCGGATCTTCGTGTCTATGCCGTACTCGCGAGCGGTTTCCTCGATATAGGCGCGAATCGCCGGGCCATCGGCGATGGCCTGCGGGTCGTTCCAGGGTTTGAAGTTGTAGCCGAGGGTGTACATGTCCGAGTCGGAACGAATGCCCGGATAGCGGAACAGATCCCAGGTGCCGCCCAACGCCTCGCGGCTTTCGAGGATGGCGAAGCGCTTGTGCGGACATTGCTGCATCAGGTGATAGGCCGCACCTATGCCGGACAGCCCGGCGCCGATGATCAAAACGTCCAGTTGTTCCGACATGAATGCTCCTCGCGCGATTTTTCTCGCCTGCCGGTTGTACCGACGGTGCCATCTACTGTAGCCCCTCTGCGAGCTGACAACAGTTATGGCTGAGGGTGGCGAAAAAAGCGCAGGCTCAGAAAAGTCCATGACGGCGTAAGTGATCGTTAACGCAGCCCCTGACGCGCCGCGTCACCCACCATCGATGGCTGGGCGCGGGCGGTTCGATGTCTCGACGCTGGCATGACAGATAGGTATCCGCCGGCCGCTATGTTGGGCTTCGCTGCGCTCAGCGCCAACCGACCCCGCCGCTGCCCGGATGTAGGGAAAAGTTTCACCACACCCACACCCACAGCCAAGGCCGCGGCAACGCGACCCGCTGCTAAAGGTCACGAATCCTAAAACTTGTTGCGGATCACTACCTCGTCGAACGGCAGCTTGCCGATACGCGGCTTTGGTTCGACGGTTTTTTTGCCGACCGCCACCATCAACGCGATCACATGGTTGTCCGGTAGGTTGATCAGCTTGGCCACGGCGTCGAAGTCGAAGCCATCCATCGGGCAGGAATCCAGACCTTTGCCGCGGGCCGCGAGCATCAGGGTTTGCGCCATCAGGCCGCAGCTGCGCATGGTTTCGTCGCGCTGCACCTGGGGTTTGTCGCGGTA